>DASXEJ010000324.1 GCA_036490175.1 Pirellulales bacterium
AAAACAACGGCCGCAGGCGTCCGTTCAGCCGGCCCGGGGCTGAATACGGTAAGATTAGGCGCACATGCCAATGATCGCCAACGCCTCACCCTAGCGGTAGCGTGATGCTCAAGAAACACTCCGTTCGGCTTATGTTCCTTGCGTCCTTGGCAAGCTTCGGGTTGCGCACTGGGAAATGCGATGGTTCCCCCCCGACCTATTGTATTTTTGCACCAAGAATTGAGTGACCGGATGCGGCGGCCGTTCAGGTGCAGCTCCACGCCGGTGGTAAGGTTTATTTCCAGGTGATGGAAGCTCGTAAACCAGAACCGGGCGATAAGGCTGTGTCCACGGCAATCGCATCTTATTTCTCGACGAAACTGAGCAGAATGCGTTCCAGGGTATCGGTGGAGAGGCAGGCGCGGTAGCGCTTGCCGCGGATATTGTCTTTGATGGCAGTGTCCACTGAGAGGATGGACACTGCCAAGCGTCGCAGCATGGCCGTCGTCTGTGGGGCGTGCAGCTTGCGAATGCGGCTGGCGTCTTCTGTAAAAGTTACATCCAAAACCCAGTGCAATTGACTCTCGATGCTCCAGTGCTGGCGAATCAATTTGGCCAGGGCCTTCACCTTCGCCGGGAGGCTCGACAGGAAATAGCTGACTTCGGTCGTTTCCCGTCCGGCGCTGAGCGTCGTGCGGATCACCATCACGATGGTCGCCAGCTTTGCCCAATCGGCAAAACCAGGCAAAGCGCGCGGCGCCGGCAGGACGTAGTATTCACGCCGCTCTTGGCGACCGCGATTGGTCTCCACGGTGACGTGCCGGCGCAGGTCGCGGGCGGGAACATCGGCCGTGAGAGCCGCAGCAAACTCGTCCGCCACCGCCTGCACCAACTTGGGATGGTTGTCCTTGAGCGCCAGCAGGTAGTCGCCTTTGCCCTGGACGATCTTCTGGGCGATCTCTTTTTGGCAGCCCATCGCGTCGATGGTGACGGTCGTTCCTTTCAGGTTGAGTAGCTCCAACAGCAGCGGCACGGCTGTGATTTCGTTGGATTTGGCGTCGGTGGCGACCTGACCGAGCGTCAGCCGGGCTTCGCAGGCCCAAGCCGAAACGAGGTGCAGCGGATTCTTGCCGGCCGCCCGATCAAACGAGCCGCGCAGAGTTTTGCCATCGATGGCGATGTGCTTGCCGATCTGGCGGCCCACGTCGTCGAGCCACTGCCCAACGCAAGCTGCCAGCTTGGCCGGATCGAGTAGCGCGAAGACGCGGCCGAACGTGTCGTGCGAAGGAATGCCGTTCTCCAGCCGGAGAAAGGTGCGTAGCCAGTCCAGTCGGTCGTTGCCGAAGCGTTCGACATCCGCCCAGCTATCGGAGCCGGCAATCGTGCCGCAGAGCGCGACAACGAGCAACTCGAACAGTTCGTGCCGACGGGTGCGCTCGATGCGCGGATCGGTAAGATCTTCAAAAGTTGAAAAAACTGCAACCAAGCGTTGGGACATGAAAATAACCTCCGTGCGTGAGTGATCCACGAAGGTATTCATGCAAGCCACTTGATTCTTTCAACCGGCAGCCAATACTGCGGATGATTTAGATGCGATTGCCGTGG
>DASXEJ010000325.1 GCA_036490175.1 Pirellulales bacterium
GTCGTTGGCTGGCATGTCGGCAAGCGACTTCAGCGCTGGCTCTGCGGCCAAGGCGCCGTGGCTCGTCCATGCTTCTGCCGGCGTGCCGCCGTAGTTGGTGCTAATCAAGCCGACCGGCACCTTCAATTGCTTCTGCAAATCGCGACCAAAGAAATAGGCCACGGCCGAAAAATCGGGCACAGACTCTGGCCCGCATTCCTGCCACTTGGCATCAATGTCGTTTTGCGGCTCGGCTGTCGCGCGACGGGGGACGGTAATCAGCCGGATCTGCGGGTTGGCCGATTCCTTGATGTTCTGCTCGGGATTATCGCTCTGCTTGACGGACCATTGCATGTTGGACTGACCGCTGGCAATCCAGACTTCGCCTACCAGGATGTTGCCGAGCTTGAGCGAGTTCTCACCGGTGATGGTCATCTCGAAGGGGCCACCAGCCTTGAGCGGCGCGAGATCGGCTCGCCAACGCCCGTCCTTGGCCGTGGTCGAGACTTCTTGACCCTGGAAACTGACGGTCACCTTCTCGCCGTCTTTTGCCGTGCCCCAGACGGGCACTTTCATTCCGTGCTGCAGGACGGCGCCGTCGGAGAACAACGCGTTGGGCTTAACGGCCGCATGCGCGGTGGCCGTCAGCAAAAGGCCGCACAGCGCGGCGGCAATTAATCGTTGATAGGGAGAGCGTAGAGGCATGGGAAAATCTCCTGCGGTGGGTTGTGCGGCGGGTGAGTCGCGGGCCGGCAGTCCGGCACGCGACGCGGCATAGTATAGTCGCCGCCGCGGCGAAACTCACCTAGGTAACCGGAGAAGGCTGGGAAGCCTGCCAAGCGGCATGGGGGGCGAGCCAATATGCCTCGACTCGGATAGAATGAGGCTCAACCAGCCCGGCGCCTGAAGACTGCCCATAAGGGGACCCGGCGGCGGCACAACCCACGGAACGCGTGCAGTAGCACGACATTAAAAAGTGGCAGCGTTGGCAAAAAAAATGTCGGGCCAGACCCTATTTCTGGCAGGGATCGTGGCAGCCTGCTGTGCCACGATCGGCTATATCGTGCTGGTTGATATGCCGTCGCGACAAGCGGCCAAGGCCGGCCCCAACCGGGGGCAACGGCTGGCGGACATCCCTTTCGACGGCACACAAGCCTACGAATACCTGAAACAGATCTGCGACCTGGGCCCGCGCATCAGCGGGTCGGCCGCGATGACCAAGCAGCAAGAGTTGCTGCAGAATCATTTCGAGAAACTCGGCGGCAAGGTCACCTTACAGCCGTTTCGCGTCCGGCATCCGGTCGATGGCTCGCCGATCGAGATGGCCAACATGCTGGTCGAGTGGCAGCCCGAGAAGAAGCAACGCTTGCTGGTGGGAGTGCATTACGACACCCGGCCCCACCCGGATCAGGACCAGGTCGACCCTAAGGGGCTCTTTGTCGGTGCCAATGACGGCGCCAGCGGCGTAGCCCTGCTCATGCAATTGGGCGAGACGGTCAAGAACCTGAGCGGAAAATATGGCGTCGACTTCGTGTTCTTTGACGGTGAGGAGTTCGTTTTCGCGGACCGTGACCCGTACTTTCTCGGCTCGACCCACTTTGCAGACGAATACGTCGCTCGCCCGCCAGGATATACCTATCGCGCCGGCGTGGTGCTGGACATGGTCGGGGACAAGGACCTGGAGATCTACCAGGAGGGGAACAGCCTTGATTGGCCCGCCTCGCGCAGCGTGGTAAATTCGCTGTGGGCCACGGCCAAGAAATTGGGTGTGCGCGAGTTTGTGCCGCGGCTCGGTCCGACGGTGAATGACGATCATCTGCCGTTGTGCCGCAAGGCGAAGATTCCGACCTGCGACGTCATCGACTTCGACTATCCCTATTGGCACACACGTGGCGACACGGCCGACAAATGTTCGGCCTTGAGCCTGGCGAAGGTCGGCTGGGTCGTCGACCAGTGGTTGAAGAAATCGGTGCAATAGAACGACAGCAGTGCAATCGACAAGGCGAGCGCGGGCAGTAAGCAGAGGGCCATTGGCAGTCCCTTCGGCATCTGAAAAGGGGCGGATGGGGTCGCGACCCACAGGGGTGTGCTTCTTGGTGAGGCCATCGATGTCATGATTAGCATGTTGTTTCCTGCCAGCGTGTTTGGCTTGGCCCTGACGATGCTCGTCGCGCACGGGCGAAGCTGGCGGCGTGCTCGAACGCAGTCCTTGAATCACTCGGATCGCGCGTTCCGCGCAGGGCAGTTCCGGCGGCGGATGCAGGCCAGCTCGCTGTTGGCATTGGTCGCTCCGACGATGTTTGTGGGACTCAGAATTTCGCCCGATCGGTCGCCCAAGGTGTTTGTGGCACTTTGGTTAATGGTCCTCATCAGCACCTGCTGGGTCACGTGGCTGGCGATCTTGGACGCAGTCGCCTCGAGCCTCCACTTCCGACGGTTGAGCCAAGAGCGTGCCACCACGCGTGCCCGCCTCAAAGGCGAGCTCGATCGAATCTTGGCAGAGTCGCAAGAGCGCCGGACAATCACCGAATCCACTGCCGCCGACGCTGCGGCGAGTCCGACCCGTAATTGACGGCCACTGGTCCCACTTCTACATTAGATTGTGTGCCGCCGCAGACAGCGCGGCTGTAGCGGGCCAGTCAGGGGACCGAGGTCGACCGCAAGCCGAACGCCCGTTCGTGGGCGTCTTTCGGGAAATTGGATGGTTGCTTGGTTCAGACGGGGGCATTCAAAGGCCTTGCCAGAAGCAAGGCACGGGACATTTTCTCATGGACGGCGTCCGTATTTGCGTAGCACTCGCCCCCTTGGCGATTTATCTGCTTTGGCTGGCGGTACTCAACCTGCTGCGCCGCCCCGTGCTGGTCAACGGGGTGGTGGACATCGCCGCGCTAGGTTTCGGCATCTCCGGCATGATGCTGGTTGGTCCGATCGAATTGTTACATCCCCAGGCGGCGATCAATCAATTGGGTGCTTACATTTGGGTACTGTCGATCGGACTCTATTCGCTGGCCTTGGCGCTGTGTATCTTATTCAGCCGGCCGAGGCTGATCGTTTACAACATGTCGGTCGCCGAATTGCGTCCCTTATTAGCTGTCGCAATCGAGGGGCTCGACTTGCAGCATCGCTGGGCCGGCACCTCGCTGTCGCTGCCGAATCTGAACGTACAACTCCACTTGGAAAGCCATGCGCTAATGCGCAACGTTTCGCTCGTGGCTAATGGCGACCATCAGAACCCGGCCGGCTGGCGCCAATTGGAACTGGCCCTGATCCAACAATTGGGCCAGACCCGGGTGCGCCCCAATCTGTGGGGGCCGAGCCTGTCTTTGGCCGCGCTCTCGATCGTGGCGGTCATGGCCTGGTACGCACCGCTCGACCGGCATTTCGATATCGCGGCCCTGCGAGAAATGCTGCCGTTCTAAAAGGAAATGATGAAGGCAAAATGCAGAATGATGAAGTAGGAACGGTAGGCCGAACAAGTACTTGCCGACTCGTCCTCAAGCATTTCGCGTTCATCATTTCCCGGCTCCCTTCGCTTCCGCATCGAGCTTGCGTGCTTTCAAGCTTGGATCGCCGGCCAAGGGTAACTTGATCGTGCGGCCCGTCTCGGCCGCTTTGTAGATCGCCAAAATGACTTCGACGCTGCGCCGTCCCTGCGGACCGTCGATGGCCGGATCGCGATTTTTGCTGATCGCATCGACCACGTCGCGGAATTGCAGAGTGTGACCATGATGGCCGATCGCCGACGGGTCGCTAGCCCCGCCCCCGGTGCTCTTGCGGCTCTGCATCTGCTTCTGCACGGCGGCATCGCGTCGCCCCCGCTTGGCGAAATCCCATTTGACGATGTCCTCTTCCTCCATCACGGCCGAGCCCTCCGATCCGTGAATCTCGATCCGCTTGAGATAGCCGGGAAAGGCAGCAGTGCTGGCTTCGATAACGCCTAGCGCACCGTTGGCATAGCGGATCGTGGCAACGGCCGTATCCTCGACGGCGATGCGCTCGTGGGCAAGCAATCCCGTTTGGGCGCGAATCTCTACGGCCGGTCCCATGAACCAACTCAGCAAGTCGACGCTGTGGATGGCCTGGTTCATCAGCGCCCCGCCGCCGTCGAGCTTCCAGGTACCGCGCCAGGCCCCGCTATCGTAATACGATTGCGGCCGAAACCATTTTACGTAGGCGTCCCCCATGGTGAGCCGGCCGAAGCGCCCGTCGTCGAGTGCGCGGCGGATTTCCTGCGATGAATCATGAAAACGCGAGGGAAAAATGGCCGACAACTTTACGTTCGCCTTGCGGCAAGCGTCGATGATTTTGTCGCAGCGAGACAGTGTGATTTCGAGCGGCTTTTCCACAATGATGTGCTTGCCAGCGCGGGCTGCGGACACGGCCGGCTCCAGGTGCGCGCCGCTGGGCGTACCGATCGTGACGATGTCCACGGCCGGGTCGGCCAGCATGTCGGCGAGCTTGTGATACGCCCGGCAGCCGGTCTCGGCGGCCAGGCGATCGGCCGCGGCCGGAAACGAGTCGAAACAGGCGACCAGCTTCGCGCCGCGCACATCGGCAATCGCCCGCGCGTGAAACTTCGCAATCATGCCGCAACCGATGATGCCAAAACCAAAACCCATCGCGTGAGTATCTCCTGTGCGAGCGGAAGGCGTAGCCAGCGGCAGCGTTTAGGGCTTATCCGCAAGCCTTGCGGCGCGCATGCTGCCAAGGATATGCCGGCCAACAATGAGCCGGATTATAGAGAGCGTGCCGGGCAACAGCCAGCACTCACAGGTCGGACGTAACCATGATGAATACGCTCAAAGCGTTCAAGCACGCGTGCGTCACCAGGCTCGGCAATAGCCGATGCGTCTGCCGGTACAAGTAGCCCAAAATCAAGGCAAAGACGAACAGGGGAACCGCGCTGGGTCCAAATTCCAGATGTACCAGCGCGAACAGAAACGAGCTGAGCAGCACCGGCATCAGGCTGGCCCGGGATTCATTCGCTGACACCTCGCCGCCCGCGGAATAAATCAAAACGGGCGCCGCTGGCATCGAACCAACGAAATTCGAGTTTTCTGCTGACCCGGAGTATTGCGCGCCGCGCGCCGCGTATAACGCTTCCAGCCATCCTTGCAAAACGACGCGGAAGAAGAACTCTTCCGTTAGCGGCGCCACAACCACCGCCAGAATACCCGTGGCCACCATCATGGCAATGCTTGGCTGTGCCTGGAATATGTCGCCCACCGGGTGGGTGTATGGGATTAAATGAACGAGCGCGTATTGAATTACGAATACAGGTATGCTCGCCGCGACAAAGCCGGCGACACCCCATTTGATATCAGCGGTAATGTGCAACTGATCGAGGCCTATGTCGTCGAGCCCGGCGCCACGTCTTTGCAACCACACGACCGCCACGCCTAAGGCCAGCAGACTGCCCACCGCCCCCGAGATAATCGTCGCGAATTGCCTGGTCGTCTTGAGCTGTGGCTTTTCCTTTTCGTCATCGCCCGTCGACTGAGCGGATACCTCGGGCACCGACGTTTCTGAGCTATCGGCTGGCTCGACCGTGGC
>DASXEJ010000326.1 GCA_036490175.1 Pirellulales bacterium
CTCGATGGGGGTCTTCGAACGGTCGGAATGCGCGAGCTCAATCTCGCGATCCTCGACTTCGGCCAATAACCCCAAACCGTCCATGTCGGCCACCACGCGTTCGCGCGCGACTGCCATCTTGAGCCCCTGGTAGGGGCCCGCATGAGCGTTGAGAGTGCCGTCGTTGTTCAGGATATTGATCATCGGCAGCGATTGCCGCAGGCCGACTTCATAGTCGTTGGGATCGTGAGCCGGAGTGATCTTTACGCAACCGCTTCCCATCTCGGGCTTGGCCCAGGGGTCTGCGACCAATGGGATCTCGCGGTTCAATAGCGGCAGCGTTAGCTTTCGTCCCGCCACGGCCATGTCGCGCAGTTGCACCAACAGCGGCAGCACTGTGCGGCGGCGTTCGGCAAGTTGCTCGATCTGCACTTTGATTTCGGGCTGCTGTTTTTCACTGGCCTCGGCCAGCTTGACGCGTAGCTCGGCTTCGACGGCGTCCAGGGCCGCGGTCGGATCGGGATGCACAGCCACGGCCGTGTCGCCGAGCATCGTTTCGGGGCGCGTGGTGGCAATCGTCACATGCGTCGGCTCGCCTGGGCGAGGGTCGCGCACGGGGTATTTCAAGTGCCAGAAGTGACCAGCCACGGTCTCGTGAAAGACTTCGTCATCGCTGACGGCCGTTTGCAGAAAGGTGTCCCAGTTCACCAATCGCCGACCGCGATAGATCAGCCCTGCCTTGAAGAACCCAAAAAACGTGTGGCGTACAGCTCGCGCGCACACGTCGTCGAGCGTGAAGCGCGCACGCTGCCAGTCGCAGCTACAGCCGAGACGTTTTAGCTGACCGAGGATGCGCCGCTCGTAATCGTTCTTCCAATCCCAGATCCGCGCCACGAGATTGTCTCGCCCCAAGTCGTGGCGAGATTTCTTTTCTTCTTGCAGCAATCGTCGCTCGACCACGGCCTGAGTAGCGATGCCGGCATGATCCGTGCCCGGCATCCACAGGGTGTTGAATCCCTGCATGCGCTTGGAACGAATGAGAATGTCCTGAATCGTGTTGTTCAGGGCATGACCAAGGTGCAGCGCCCCGGTGACATTCGGGGGCGGGATCACGATGGTATAGGGTTTACGCCGCGGGTCGGGCTCGCTGTGGAAGTACTTCTGCTCCTCCCAAAAACGATACCAGCGCTGCTCGGGTCCGGCGTGATTATATTGCTTGGGTAATTCCTGCTGACTGGTGGTCGACATGGTATGTGCGTCCTTGTGAGGTCAGGCATGTCTCGCCCGACACTCGAGCATGGAGGTCAAAGAATGGAAATCCGTTTCTCGACGATTGCTTGACGGACAGCTTCGCGGGCCCTATTTGCCGGCCGGGGCAAGTTTGGCGGCGGCCGCGGTTTTTTTCTCGTCCCGCGACTCGTCCTTATACAACTTGTATTCAATGCTATCGACCAAAGCCGTCCAGCTAGCTTCGATGATATTTTCGCTGACGCCCACGGTGCCCCAAACGTCGTGTTCGTCCCGGCTTTCGATCACTACACGCACGCCGGCGGCCGTGGCGGCCTCGGAATTAATTACCCGTACTTTGTAATCCACCAGGTGCATGTCCGCGAGTCCGGGATAGGCAGCTGCGAGTGCTTTGCGTAGGGCCGCGTCCAGCGCGTTGACCGGACCGTCTCCTTCGGCCACCTCATGGCGCACCGTGTCGCCGATACGGATCTTCACCGTAGCTTCGGTCGTGACCGCCTCGGCCCCTGCGGCTTCAACCGTGACGTGGAAGTTCAAGCGTTCGAAGTGCGGACGGTAGCTGCCAGCGCATTTCCTTACCAGCAGGTCGAACGAAGCTTCGGCCGCCTCGAATTGGTAACCGGCATTCTCCATCTTTACGACCTGCGCCAGGATCCGGTCCATGAGGGCCCGGTCGTTTTGCAGGTTATGCTTGGTCGTCAGCGCCATGATGTTCGATCGGCCGGAAAGTTCGCTGACTAGCACACGGCGCTCGTTGCCGACGCTTTCGGGCGCGATGTGCTCGTAGCTGCTCGATGCCCGATTCACAGCATGCACGTGCATGCCTCCCTTGTGGGCGAACGCACTAGCGCCGACAAAGGCTTGGCTCGAACGAAAATTCATGTTCGCCAGTTCGTAACAATAGCGCGAGAGATCGGTTAGACGCTGTGGACTGCCCGGCAATAGGACTTCGTAGCCTGATTTCTTTAGTGCCAGGTTGGCCACGACCGAGATCAGATCGACGTTGCCGCAGCGCTCGCCGACACCGTTAATGGTCCCTTGTACGTGATCGGCGCCGGCATCGACCGCGGCCAGCGTATTGGCCACGGCCAGCTCACAGTCGTTATGGCAATGGATGCCCACAGGAATCTTTAGCGATTGCCGTGCCTGACGGGTCAACTCGGCCACCTCTTCGGGCAGGCTGCCGCCATTGGTATCGCACAACACGACAATCCGCGCGCCGGCGGCTGCGGCGGCCTGGATCGTGCGGCGGGCGTACTCGGCATTGCGCTTCCAACCGTCGAAGAAGTGCTCGGCATCGTAGATCACCTCGCGCCCTTCGCTGCGCAAGTAGGCGATGCTGTCGGCGATCATCTCGATGTTCTCATCCAACGTGGCCGACAACACGTCGGTAACGTGAAAGTCTGATGTTTTCCCGACCAGCGTGATGATGCTTGCCCCCGAGTCGACAAGCGCCCGCATGCCAGGATCCTGATCGGCCGTGATTCCCTTGCGTCGCGTCATGCCGAAGGCGCAGACCTTGGCATGCGCCAGATCGAGCCCCTGCGCACGTTGGAAATACTGTGCGTCCTTATCGTTCGAGAGCGGGTAGCCCCCTTCGATGAAGTCGAAGCCCAGGCTATCGAGCCGCTCGGTCAACAGCAGCTTGTCTTGCAGTGAGAAGTTGACCCCTTCTCCCTGGCTGCCGTCACGCAACGTGGTGTCATAGATTTCGATGCGACGCATACAGACTCCCAAAAACAAAAAAACCCTGCCGGCCACCAGCGGCCTCAGGGCTTGCGATTGATGGGTCTTACCGGTCGACGCCCTAGGCCTGCGCCCCCTTAATAATCTCGATGCTAACGCCCACCACTCGTCGGACTATGCCGGCAATGGACCGAGCTACTTCGAAATCACAGGGGCAAGCCATAGGAATTCTGCGGTCGAGGCGGCGCAAATCGGTTACCAGACAACTTTTATCAACCAAAAGATACGCCGCGAATCTGGGGGTGTCAATTGTGCCGACAGGTGATGCAGCACGCCCACGCGCAGGCTGGTCGCAGCAGGCGTCTTAACGGTAGACCGCCACAAAGCCCAAAAAGTTCGCGAGATTCAGAGCCGTGGCGGACTGACCCTCTGGGCCGGCTTTGGATTCTGTCGCGTCCCGCGGTAACCCATGCCCTAGCGTCTCAGTTCGCCTTGGTGCCTTCCACCCGTGGCGGGGCAGGGCACAACTCCGCCAGCAGCTTCAGGCGCACACGCTGGGAATACGTCGGACCGACTAGCCCTGGCTTGGGGGGATTATCCTGCACTTCCTTGATCGCCTTGGCCACGAGTTCGATAAACTTCTTGTTCGTGGCGAAACGGGCTGCGATCTCGTTCGCATTTGTGCCGTCGCCTATTATTTCGTCCAGCCAATGGGGTGGTAGCGCGCCAAGCTTCTTTTGTCCGGAGGTTTGCTCATCGGCCATGGCCGTAGTCAATGAGTTGGTTGTGCTTGCCAGAGCGCCCCAACTTACAGTGGCCAGCGCCGCGCGCCTCGTGATCTGCGCCATCGATAGGCTCCTTGGTGAAAACCGTCGAAAACTGTAGGCCGGTTTCGTTGGGCTTCTACGCTGCAAAGTATACGAATCTTAAACCTAGACGACGTTAGTCATCGCATGGAATATCAAATTCTAACTCAAGCGCTCGCGCCGCAGCCGCTGGCCGTGGTTCGCCTGCAGGCGAACGCGGGAGACCTGTCTCGCGTGATTCCGGCGGCGTGCGGCGAGGTTTGGGCGTTCGTTCGATCGGCGCCGATCGAAAATGCCGGTAGGCATGTTGCTGTCTATCTCGATGGTGAGATTAACATCGAATGCGGCGTCGAAGTTGCAGGACCTTTTTGCGGCGATGGTCGTGTCGTCCCGTCGACGACTCCCGGCGGAAGAGTCGCTTCGACGGTTCACATTGGGCCCTATCACCTACTCGGAAATGCTCACGCGGCCATCCGTAAATGGTGCCGCGACAACGGCCAGAGAAGTTGCGGACCGAACTGGGAGATATATGGCCATTGGAATGATGATCCGGCCCAGGTGCGCACCGATGTTTTTTACCTGCTCGACGGTTGATGCCACCCGAGCCATCCGGCGACTGCTGCGGTTGCCACCTGCGGGCCGGGACATGTTACAATGAGGGCCCGCAATAGGCCCCTCGGACGGATGATCCCCAGCCCGCCTGTCAATCATGAAGATCACGCAAGTAGTCTGTCAGATCCTGCGGATCAAAAACGTCGAAGCCAAGACGGCCAGCAGCCAGGATTCGGTGCTGGTACGTGTCCGCACCGATACGGGCCTAGAGGGCATTGGTGAAGCCGACGCCTCGCCCGAAGTCGTCAAAGCCATTATCGACGCGCCGTTTAGCCACAATATTGCCTGCGGACTGCGCGAGATCCTGGTTGGCCAGAACCCGCTCGAGACCCAGCGACTGTGGCAGTTGATGCTGCGACGCACAATGTACTTTGGTCGCACGTCGGTCACGATTACCGCTATGTCTGCCGTGGACATGGCTCTTTGGGACCTGAAGGGCAAGCATTTTGGCGAACCGATTCATCGACTGTTGGGAGGCAAGCAGCACGATCGGATCAAGGCCTATGCGTCGATCCTCTTTGGCCGCGACGGCCGCGAGACGGCCGACATTGGCCGCCGCTGGCGCGAGGCCGGTTATCGCGCAGTGAAATTCGGCTGGGAGCCGATGGGCCCCTCTGAGACGGTCGACATCGACCTGGTGCGTGGTGCCCGCGAAGGAGTGGGGGACGGCACCGTGCTGATCGATGCCGGCTGCGTGTGGGATGCGCGGACCGCCCTGAAACGCGCGCACGCTTTCGATCAGTTTGGCATTGAATGGCTCGAAGAACCGTTGCGCCCGGATGACTACGAGGGCTACGCCTGGCTGCGAGATCGTTCGCCGGTGCCGATCGCCTCGGGCGAAGAAGAGTGTGGCCGCGAGGCGTTCCGCCCGTTGATCGAACGACGTGCGCTCGATGTCTACCAGGTGGATCTGGCGCGAAACGGTTTCACCGACGCGGCCTATATTCGCGATCGAGTTGAAGAGATCGGCGCGCGGCTGTGCAACCATTGCTACACCAGCCCCGTGACGGTCGCGGCCGGCCTGCACTGGTTGAGCACCTGCCGTGACGCGTTCATTTACGAGGATTGCGTCGAGGATTCGCCGCTGCGGCACGAGTTGACGATCGAAAAGGTGCAGGCCGAGGATGGTTGGATCAGCGTGCCCGATCGGCCTGGCCTGGGCGTGACGTTGGACGAGAATTTCGTGAAAGCGCATCTGGTGGCGGAATCGGGCTCGAAAGGCTAGCGCCGCGCGCGGCCAAGACGTTTATGCAACGTGTAGTTCTCAACTTTGTCGAACGTACTATCGCAACAGCTTTGCTGCTGGTTGGTTGTGCGCCATTCGGCATCGCCGAGGAACAAACGCACGTTGATCTGCAGCACGACGTAATGCCGTTGCTACGTGCACGCTGCGTCAAATGTCACGGACCGATGAAGCGCGAAGGGGGCTTGAACCTCAGCACGCCGCGCAGCATGACCCGAGGAGGCGAATCGGGCCCGTCGATCGTCGCGGGCAATCTGGAAGACAGTTATCTGTGGGAGCGAATCGACGCCGATCAGATGCCGCCCGAAATGCCTCTTTCGGCAGAGGAGCGGGCCGTTCTGCAAACGTGGATCACGGCTGGCGCGCCAGGATTGCCATCCGCCGAAGAAGCCGCCAAGCCTGGTCCGGACCATTGGGCCTTTGTGCCACCTGTACGAGCGGAACTGCCGCTTGTGGCGCATCAGGATCGAGTTAGCAATGCCATCGATCGATTCATTCTGGCCGAGTTGGAGCGTCGCGGACTCGAATTGGCGCCAGTGGCCGATCCGACGACCCTGGTGCGCCGGGTATCAATCGACCTCACGGGCCTGGCCCCGTCGCCCGAGGAGATTGCCACGTTTTTGGCCGACGCTGCCCCCGGTGCCTACAAGCGGATGGTAGAGCGCTACTTGGCTAGTCCTCGTTATGGCGAGCGCTGGGGCCAGCATTGGCTCGATGCCGCAGGCTACGCGGATAGCAATGGGTATTTCAATGCTGATACGGACCGTCCGCTGGCCTACCGCTACCGCGACTATGTCATTGCGGCCTGCAACGCCGATAAGCCGTTCGACCTGTTCCTTCAGGAACAAATTGCCGGCGACGAGTTGGCCGGCTTCGATCCCGCAGGGGATGTGACGCCGGAGATGGTAGATCGACTGGTGGCCACGCATTTTCTTCGCAACGCGCCCGACGGCACGGGCGAGAGCGACGGCAACCCCGACGAACAACGGGCCGATCGGTTTACAGTCATCGAAGGGACCGTGCAGGTATTGGCGTCGAGCCTATTTGGGATGACGGTGCAATGTGCCCGCTGCCACGATCATAAGTTCGAGCCGGTCACGCAACGAGAGTACTACGAGCTGCAGGCAATTTTCTGGCCCGCCTACAATCCTGATCAATGGCGCCCCCCGAAGGATCGCACGGTGGCTGTTGCCCCTCGGGACGCGCGCGACCAGCATGCCGCGCGCAGCAAAGCGCTGAACGAACAGATCAAGGATCTGAAGACCAGGCTTGAAAAGGGCATCGAGGCCGCGCGCCAGCGGCTTTCGGACGAGCTGTTGGCGCGACTCGACGAGCCTGCGCGCCAACAGCTACAGCAGGCGCTCGAGCGCAAGAAGAGTGAGCGCAGCGATGCCGAACAGGAACTCGTCAAGGCACACAAGGCCGAAGTGGATCTGGCTGAAGACGCCTTGGCCGCCAAGCTGCCCGACTTTGCCGAGTTAATGGACACGACCAAGGAAAAGATCGCGGCGCTCGAGTCTCAGCGCCCCGAGGCTTTCGAGCAGTTGGCCGTGTTATACGATTTGCAAGCGTCGCCACCGCCGCATCATTTGTTGTTACGCGGCGACTATCGGGCGTTGGGAGCTGAAGTCGGCCCCGGGGTGCCGCAGGTTCTGTGCGCTCCGGAACGGAAGTACGAAGTAGGTCCGCAAAGTCCGTCAACAACGGGGCGACGCACGGCGCTCGCACAATGGCTCACTAATCCGCGGCATCCGGTCGTGGCCCGTGTGGCAGTGAATCGTATCTGGCAGAATCATTTCGGCCGGGGCATCGTGTCGACGACAGACAATTTCGGGTATACCGGCACGCCCCCTTCGCACCCGGAGTTGCTCGACTATTTAGCTGTCGAGTTTGTCCAGGGCGGATGGAGCAGCAAGGCCATCCACCGCCTGATCCTGAATTCGGCCGTTTATCGCCAGTCGACCGCGGCAGGAGATTCCGTTCGCCAGGCCGATCCCGACAACCTGCTGCTGTCGCGCTTTCCGTTGCTGCGATTGGATGCCGAGACTATCCGCGATTCGATGTTGCGCTCGAGCGGCGAACTCGACCTGGCCGTGGGAGGGCCGTACGTGCCCACCACGCGCACGCCGACAGGCGAGGTTGTGGTGCCGGCCGATGCGCCAGGAGCCGCACGCCGCTCGATTTATTTGCAACGCCGTCGCACCCAGCCTGATAGCATGCTCGATGTGTTCGACGCGCCACAGGTGACCACGAACTGCACGCGTCGCAACACGTCGACGATCGCTTTGCAATCTTTAAGCCTGCTCAATTCCGAATTCGTTACGGCCCGCGCCAGTGCCATGGCCGTGCGACTAGGCCGTGCCGTCGGCGATGACGTCGGGGCGAAAATAACGCAGGGGTTTCTCCTGGCGTTTTCACGTCCACCAACCGAGGTAGAGCGGGCCGCCGCAGAGGCGTTCATCGCCACTCAACCGACCACTTATCAGGGATCGCCCGACGCACAGGCACGCACCTGGCGAGACTTCTGCCAGATGCTGTTGGCGAGCAATGCATTTTTGTACGTCGAATGACAGAAACGTCGACAATTCACGAAGAGGATCGTCGCGATATGAGGATGTGAACCACGAATGACACGATTCACGCGAATGAAATCGAGCACCTTTCTTTTCATGCGTGTGTTATTCGTGGTAGCGTGAATTACTTTGGAATTGTCTCAGTGCCTCAGTGGTGAGAATCGGTACAGCCGAAACTAGGCAGCGTGACTATGGGCGACTTCTTTCAACTTAATCGTCGTGCATTCCTGGGACGATATGCCGGCGCCGTAGGGAGCTTGGCGCTCGCTGATCTGCTGGCGGCCACGAGTCCGTCCGCTGCACAGGCGGCCACGCCCGCGTTGCCGCCGGGGGCTGGTCGGGCGAAGGCGGTGATCTGCCTATTTCAGCATGGCGGCCCGAGCCAGATGGACTTGTTCGACGCCAAGCCAGAATTGGCGCGACACGACGGCAAGCCCTATGAAGGAGAACTCGAAGTTCACTTTCACGAGCAGAAGGGGAACGTGCTGGCCTCGCCCTTTGCGTTCCGCCCGGCGGGACAGTGCGGTATGCCGCTATCGGAAATCCTGCCGCACACCGCGGGGATCGCCGACGAGCTGACGCTAGTGCGCTCGATGACGACCGAAAGCGTCGATCACGAAGCGGCATTGCGGTTGATTCATAACGGCAAGATCATGGCCGATCGGCCTGTGATGGGCTCTTGGGTCGCGTATGCATTGGGGACCGAGAATCGCGATCTGCCCGCCTATGTGGTGCTGTCCGACCCTGGAGGGTTGCCGGTCGATGGCATTCGCAATTGGCAAAGCGGCTGGTTGCCGGCACTCTACCAGGGCACGCCATTCCGCGCCAAAGGTGCGCCGGTCCTGCACCTATCGAATCCCGAGGGCGTAACAGCGCAGGCGCGCCGCGGGGAACTCGCATTTCTCGAATCGCTCAATCGCGACCACCTGGCTCGGCATCCCGGCTATTCGGAGTTGGAGGCGCGGATTGCCAATTTCGAAACTGCCGCCCGCATGCAATCGGCCGTTCCCGAGATACTGGACCTATCGGGCGAGACCGAGGCCACACGGCAGATGTATGGACTCGACAACCCCACGACGGCCGAATACGGTGCGCGCTGTCTGCTAGCCCGCCGTCTAGTAGAGCAGGGGGTCCGCTACGTGCAGGTGTTCATGAGCGGCCAGCCGTGGGATACGCACGCCAAGAATGCCGATAATCTACGCGGCCTGTGCGCCCGCACCGATCAACCGTCGGCGGCGCTAGTGGCGGACCTGAAGCAGCGCGGGCTGTTGGATTCGACGATCGTGCTCTGGACCGGAGAGTTCGGCCGGCTGCCGATTTCGCAAAAAGCCGACGGCCGCGATCACAACCGGCACGCCTTCAGCCTGTGGCTAGCGGGGGGCGGCTTTCGACGTGGATACGTCCACGGGGCTACCGACGACTTTGGTTACAAGTCGGTTACCGATGTAGTCAACGTTCACGACCTGCACGCCACGCTGCTGACGGCGCTCGGCCTGGACCACACCCGTCTTACGTTTCCCCACGACGGCCGCGACGACAGTTTGACCGACGCCGAGGTAACGAAGGCCAGCGTCGTACGCGAGCTATTCGCGTAGGGAGCGCTTGGCGGTGGGCAGGCACAGGGATCCAATAGCGATCTTGGACGCCGGCGTCCTGCGTGGGACGACCACCGTTCAACTTGCTTTTCGCGCCCGGCGACGGCGCGCAACGATCCCGGCGCCCATGAGGCCCGCGAGCGACAACACCGCGGACGAAGGCTCGGGGACGACCTGAAAGGGGGCCTGGCCGATAAGTTGGCCGCTCATGCTGAAATCGGCTGCAATCAGCGTGTTCAGCGGTGCCGGCAGCGTGGAGGGTGTAATGTCGAACTTTACGGGCAACGTCAGGCGCAGATTCGACCCGACATGGTCTACCGTCCCTTGGCTGGCGTCGCCGTCAGCCGCGTTGGTGACCGGCAGTGTTGTGCTGAAACCGAATCCGACCTGATAGCTCAACCCCAAAATGTTCGCCGTCTCGGTGATGCTGATACCTTGGCCTGACAATCCTTGTTGCAGTGCAATTAACGCCGCACCGGTGGCAATGAAGTCGGTGATGTTGTCCTGCTTCAGCGTAGCAGTCAGAGACATATCTGTTGTACCGGACACCGAAATGTTGACCTGAGTCGAATCAAAGTGAGCCGGATAAGTTCCTCCGCCCGACATAGGGAGGATCGGGCTGTTCAGATCGACGGCAAAGTTACGCAGCGCTACGTTGAGATTGATCGCCGTCAGCGTACCGAGATTAAGAGTGGTCAGCCCCGAGATTCCCAAGGCGCTGACATCAATAGGCGGAACAACGACGCTTTGCGGCGAAGTGAATACCAGCCCATAGTCGGCCGGGGCAGTTCCCGAAGCGCCGCCAACGCCAGGGGCGATGGCCAAATTGTTGTTCAGCAACCCTACGGCGTTGGCTGCCTGAGCCTCGCCGCCGCCAGGAAACCCGACGCTGAACAGCCCGAGATTGGTGGCCATGTTGCTGGGCGTATTCGTGGCCGTCTGGTTGTAGAGTGCCGACGCGCTGCCGTCTCCGTTCAGTCCGCCGGATGCGAACTGTGGACCTTCGACCAAAGGTGTGCCGTTCAGTGTCGCTGTGGCGGCAATGTTGATGCGGCTTTGGTTGCTGGTCGAGACGTTGATGTTGGTGAATGAAAGTGGCAGGGCATGAGCGACGGGCGCAGCCACCAACAATGCAAACGAGGCCGTGAGGGCGAGAACAAGTTGTTTTCTGGTCATTAGCGTTATTCCCGAAACGAGCTGTGAACGTTTCCCCGAACTGGGCGATCCTGAAGCCAATCCAGGCACACCGTACCCCCTATATTACGCATAATTATTACGATCTTCACTACTTGCCAACGAAAAACCTGGAATCTTGTCGGGACCTAGATAGTCTTTCCACGCCGAGGCTTCGCCGCCGACCGAGAGCGGCAAAACGTCTTGGCAAACGGCCTTTCGTGCGGCCCCCGCAGGTCTTCTCAGCTATGAAACGAGCGTGCCTCGACAGCCTGCCACGCCCGTTTGACCTAAGAATTCCCTAGCGGGTTTCCGTTTCTTGCTTACCGGAGGCTGTCATGGCTGGTGTGTTTTCTGGGGTCCGGCAGTTGTCAATGGCCGTGGCCGGCTGGGCGATTCTGAGCGGTTTCGCACAGGCCGAGTTCACACCGATTGCCGGGTGGGATAACCAGCTGTTTCCCTCCTATCTGGTGACGACAGCCACGATTCGCCTGCCCGAGCAAGAAACCGACGATGACGCCGCCGAAGGCGACACGCAGCGGCTGGGTGACCGGCAGGGAGTGTTGGGAGTGCGGATCGAGTCGCCCGGGGCGGGCATCCCGGTTACGGTCACCATCACTGGCGACGCAATCCTCGAGCCCAGCACGTTTGAAGGGACGCTTGAGGAAGAAGGGGCGACCTACGACATCTTTCCTCAGATCAAATACAAGTACAACGTGCTGACGAAGAACAAGCAGTCGGTTCCCGTCACGGTGACCTTTTCGGTCGTGATGGGGGACGAAAGCGAGGACGATACCGAAGAGCAGACGGCCACGATTACTCTGCGTTCCGTGAACGATTGTCCCTTCTACATCTATCACGGCGACGACATGACCGACGTATCATTCGTTTTTGCCGGCTATGTCAACGAGCAACATCCGTTTGTCGACAAGGTGCTGCGCGAGGCGCTCAATAGCGACATTGTCGACTCGTTCACAGGGTATCAGTCGGGTGATACGAACGAGGTATACCGACAGGTGTACGCCCTATGGAATGCACTCAGCGATCGCGACGTGCGCTATAGCGATATCACCACGTCGGCGGCCGAGAATCCGATTATTTCCAGCCAGCACGTCCGACTGATCGACGAATCGATCAACAACTCACAGGCCAATTGCGTCGACGGCAGCGTGCTGTTTGCTTCGTTGCTACGCAAAATCAATATCGAGCCGGTGCTGATTTTCTTGCCGACGCATTGCTATTTGGGCTTTTATCTGGACGCCGAGCAAAAACAGCTCGTCGCGCTGGAAACAACGCTCATCGGTTCCGTCGCCGACGATGACGCCACGCGCGAAATCGACGGCGCCGATGGTGTGGTCGACGAAAAATGGAAAAAGACGAACTCCTGGGCGACGTTCTGCGCCGCGATCGCGATGGGGAACGAGGATTTGTACGAGACAAATGCCGACAAGTTCAACAAGGACGATCCCGGCTACCAGACGCTGTCCATCGCCGCGGCCCGCCGTCAGGGAATCCTGCCGATCGCCTTCGATTCGAACGAGAAGTTCGAGTCTGCCACGCCCGTCGACGAAGAGTAGTCGCGCTGTCAGGATGAACCGCCGGGCCGAACGTCCGGAGCGCATCCTACGAGCATGGCTTCGTTGACCGTCGGGCAGCTTCGTGACAAGACATCGAAGTTTTCTGCGGGCCGAGGCATTGCCAAAGAATCTGCTTGACCTCCAATAGATCGCATCGCTATATATAGCGTTACTGCTAATCAAGAATGGCGATCGGATGCCGGGGCGTTCGCGAAACAAGGCCAACACACATGACTGACCGATTCAGCGCCGAACTGATGCGAGGGAGCCTGGACCTGATGGTCCTGTCTGTGCTGGCGCAAGGCGCTCAATACGGTTACGCGGTGCAACAGACGCTGCGCGAGGCAACGCAAGGGCGCGTGCCGCTGCCGGCCGGAACGCTGTATCCCCTGTTGCACCGCCTGCAGGACGAGCGACTAATCCGCAGCCGGTGGGACGATTCGACCGGCCGCCGGCGGAAATGGTACGAACTCACAAAAACCGGGCAGGCGCGACTGAATGCACAGGCCGGTCAATGGTTCGCTTATGTGGACTGCATCCGCGGGCTGCTTGACGCGTCTGGCGGGTTGCGTCCAGCCACAGCTTGATTTTGAGTCATCGGTTCGGCCTTCGAGCACTCGACACGAAGACCAGCACAAAGGGCCGTGCGGCATGTCCGAACAGGAATTCGAACTCTATCTAAAGCTTTTGGCACGCTGCCTGCGGTTGACGCCCGGCCAGCGCGACCAGATTGCCGACGAGCTGCGCGATCATCTCCAGGAACGCCTCGAAGAGCTGGTGCGCAGTGGGCTCTCGCGCGATCAGGCCGTGGTGCAAGCCCTTGATGAATTTGGCGACGCGTCGGTGCTGGCAGCTCACTTTACTACGATCGCGCAATGGCGCAGAAGGAAGCTTTTTATGCGTCTCTCCCTCGGCTCGGTGGCGGCTCTGACTATTGTACTTTTTGGGGCCATGGCCTTTTGGCCGGACAATGCCACCGTGCAAGGGCCAAACCACGTAATCGGCGAGACGACGGTGCCCGGCGACGACGTTGCCGATTCCTTTAAAGTAAAGGTGGCTCAGCCGATCGCTCGCGAGGTGGCCGATTCCGTCATTTCCAACGGATTGCTCGAACCGTCGCAGTCTGTGGAAATTCGGGCCCGCGTCACAGGGTACTTGTTGACGGCCGATTTTCCCACCGGCGGATCTGTTAAAAAAGGGGATCACCTGTTCAAGCTCGACGGTCAATCGTACGAGGCCGAGCTGAGCAAGGCCAAGGCCGAGTCACAACGCGCCCAAGCGTATGCGGATCGTAATAAGAACGAATTCGAAGCCTACAACCAGGCGAAAAATAAGGGCGCGGAAGGTGTGACGGAGCTGATGCTGCAAAGCAAACGGTCGGACTGGGTCGAGGCAAAGGCCTCGTGGGCGTCGGCACAGGCCGATATCGAGATCGCGCAGATCAACGTCAATTACACCAACCTGACGGCGCCGATCGCGGGACGGCTGAGCCGGCCGGCCGTCGACGTGGGAAACCTGGTTACGGCCAACCAGACCACGTTGGCGACGTTGGCGACGGTTGATCCGCTCGTGGTCCATTTCACCATGAGCTTCGACGCGTATGCGCGGCTTAGGCAGGCCATCCGCGACGGTGGGCTTAAATTATCGGAGATTCCCGTTGGAATCTCCACATCGAATGACGCCGGCTTTCATGATAGCGCCAAGCTCGAATCGTTAGAGGGTGATACCGTGATGAGCGGGCAGGTACGCGTGCGGGCCACGCTGCCCAACCCTGACATGATGCTTCTGCCGGGGCTGTCCCCTCTTGTCCGCGTTGCGACCAGCAAGCCCTACCCAGCGCTGCTCGTCCCGATGGATGCAGTGCCCCAGTTTGATCAAAATGGGCACGGATATGTGCTTGTCGTGAATGAGCAAAATATCGTTGTCAAGCGCGATGTGATATTGGGAACGATGGAAGGGAAATTCCACGTCGTTCGCAGCGGTCTCAAGCCAAACGATTGGGTTGTCCTCGAAGCGGCCAAACTGGGTTTGGAATTGGGCGGTAAGATCGAGACGACACAGACATCGTTAAAGCCATAACGTTGTGGCGGCGCCACAGAAGATAGTTGCGTTACGCCTCGCGGCGGCCGTACAATCTCGGGAATGAGTGCGATCACGATTCTAGGCGGCGCCCGCCGGGCGTGCGCAGGTCCGACCAGGCGCGAAACGCTGAAGGCGGGAGCGCTGTCCCTGTTGGGCGGGCTCTTCAACACGCCGTCTCTTTTGGCACTCGAAAACTCGACCACCATCAAACTGCGGCCGGCACGGGCCAAGAGTGTCGTGCTGCTTTATTTGCAGGGTGGTCCCCCCACACAGGACATGTGGGATCTGAAGCCGCGCGCGAGCGGCGGTGTCGGCGGCGAGTTCAAGCCCATCGCCACGAGTGCCTCGGGAGTCGAGATTGGCGAACTGCTGCCGTTATCGGCTCGCTGGATGCACAAGTCGTCGATCGTGCGCAGCGTCTATCACAACGGCGGTTGCCACAAGAACCTGCCGATGTACACCGGCTATGACGTAAACCTGCCCGATGAGGAGTTTCGCGACAGCGATCCGCCCAGCATGGGTTCGGTATGTTCGTACCTGGCGCGCGATCAGCAGCAGGAGTTGCCGACCTATGCCTATCTGCCGTGCGCCTTGGGCTGGGGCGAAGTTCGCAAGAAGGCCGGCCCGCATGGCGGATTTTTGGGGCGCCGCTACGATCCGTTTTGCACCGAGTGTACGGCGTACGTCGAAAATCCGCCGGACGACATTTGGCAACCGCAAGTCGTGCGTGGCGAGCCGCGTCTGACCGACACGGTATTACTGGACGGAATTACGCTGGATCGACTCAACGAGCGTCGGCGATTGGTCGAACAGTTCGACGACCAGTTTCGCACCAGCGAAGCCGAACGGGACTTGGGGAATTTCCCACGCGAACAGCGGCTGGCATACGAAATGCTGACGTCGGCCAAGGTACGCGAAGCCTTCGACCTGAGCCGCGAGGATGACAAGACTCGCGACCGTTACGGCCGGACGCTATTCGGCTCGTCGACGTTGCTGGCCCGCCGCCTGGTCGAACGCGGCGTGCAGTTCGTCAACGTGAGTTGGGACAACTTCTCGAAGCGATTCGAGGTCTCGAAGGCCGCTTGGGACACGCATCAGCGCAATTTTCCGATGCTCCGCGAGACGTTGCTCCCCAGCTTCGATCAGACCTATTCGGCATTTATCGAAGACCTCGACGCGCGCGGACTTTTAGACGAGACGTTGGTCGTGACGATGGGCGAGATGGGGCGCACCCCCAAGATCAACGCGCTGGGGGGCCGCGACCATTGGACGTTTTGCTACTCGGTATTGCTGGCCGGCGCCGGCATCCGCGGCGGGACGATCTATGGCGCTTCGGACGAGCAGGCGGCGTTCGTCAAGGACAAGCCGGTACACATCCGTGACATCTGCGCGACGATCTATCATCTGCTGGGCATTGATCCCGCGATGCCCGTCTTCGACCGCGCCGATCGGCCCGTTCCGGTGGCGCAGGGCGGTAGCGCGATTACCGAGCTTTTGGCCTAACGGCTTCGGCACCGTAAGGCCAAGACGCTGTCAGGCCAAGGCGCTGTGCCAAACGATGAATGCAGCCGGCCTAGCTGGTCGAAGACAGCCCTCTGTACTCGCTCTTCGTTGGGCATTCAACGGTGATCATTTTCCCAATTCGTCGGCCAGCTCCTTGGCGTTATAGACCTTGCGTAGCGCCTCGACGATTGCCGCCGAGTGGACGCTAGTGGCGCGGGCCTGGTCCTGGCTGTAGATGAAGTCGAGGACCAGCGATTGGATATTGCCGTCGAAGATCAGGCCCACCACTTCACCGGCTCGATTGATCACGGGGCTGCCCGAGTTGCCGCCAATGATGTCGGCCGTGCTGACGAAGTTGAAGGGAGTGTTAAGGTCGAGATCCTTTTTGTGCTTGATCCAACTTTCCGGCAACTCAAACGGATCTTTGCCGCCGTGATCGGCCGAGTGTTGGTAGGCGCCGGCGATTGTGGTCCAGGGAGGAAGCTTCGTGCCGGCCTCTTGGTAGCCGGCCACCGTGCCGTAGGCCAGCCGCAGGGTAAAGGTGGCATCGGGATAGACGCTATCGCCATAAATGGCAAACCGCGCTTGGGCGATCTTGCCGTAGGCCTGTCGCTGCGGCTCGTCAACCTGATCTTCGTAGATGCGGCGCACGTTGCGCGATGGCTCATCCACGAGCTTGGCAAGCTCGATCATCGGGTCGCGCGATTTGTCGATGGCCGCCGTGCCCCCTTCGGCCAGTTGCTTGCGCAGTGCTACGTCGGCCAATTTCGACCCACTGACAAGTTCGGCCGCACGTTCGCGCGGCGATTTTCCGTCAAGTATTTTCAGCACCAATGGATTGTCGGCCCCTTGAATCTCCATCAGCATGCCGAGCGAGTCGGCCAGCTTGACGATTTCCAAGTCAGGGTAAATCGGCGCTTCCGAAAAGAGCTGTTGCTTGAGCGAATCGAGTCCCGCTTCTCCATACTCGCGCAATCGCTCGGCGTTGGGCTTGTTGCTTTCCTCAGACAGCCGTAGCAGCCGCCGGGCAATGGTGAACAAGTCGGAATTGAAGGCCCGCCCCTGCTCGAGCAACTGGTACTCGTCGTAGATTCCGCCCAATACTTCGATCGACCGGGCTACCTGGTCCCAAGCGTCGCCATATTCCTGGGCGAGCTTGGTGTCCTTCTGCACGGCATCGCGGAGTGCCTTTTCCTGCTGGCGCTTGAGGTCCATGATCGCCGGGTCTTGCAAGCCGGCGAGCCCGCCAAGCCGGGCCTTGCGGCTGTTCTGATAGCCGAACAGTTCATCCTGAGCCCGGCGGGTGTTCTCCAACCCGCGCTCGGCGTAGGTTCGCAAGGTCACCTCGCGGCGGCGGATCATGTCGAGCGCCGCGGGAAATGCCACATCGCGCAAGAATTCCAGATGTTTGACCGTATCGAGTCGGTTCGTGCGCCCCGGATGGCCAGACACGAAGATTAACTCTCCGTCTTTGGCGCCGGCCGGGCTCCATTTCAGAAAGTCCTTGATCTTGGCCGGCTTGCCATCCTCGTAGACACGGAAGAAGCACACGTCCAGGTCGTAGCGTGGGTATTCGAAATTGTCAGGATCGCCGCCGAAGAAGGCGATGTCTTTCTCAGGGGCAAAGACCAGGCGGACGTCGGTGTATTTCTTGTAGCGGTAAAGATGGTATTTGCCACCGTGGTACAAGGTGACGACGTCGCTGCGCAGTCCGGTCTTATCTAACGATTCCT
>DASXEJ010000327.1 GCA_036490175.1 Pirellulales bacterium
GCGTGCGGAGATGGTGCAAGCGGCCTTCGATTTGGTGTTGCGGCAGATTGCCGTCTTGGCGTGAATACATCAAAACGTCATGGCGCCGGCTCAGTTCGAGCGCCAGCCCATGCCAGCGCTTTTCCACGGCTCCGCCGCGCAAGGCCGGAACGGGCATCGCAAAATTCATGACAATCTGAATCTTCATTCGTCAGTCAACTGTTGATAGAAATCAAGCATTTCCGCGGCTTTGCGGTCCCAGGAAAAGTCGGTAAGCATCCACTCGCGCCCGCGAGCACCTTGTTCTCGCAGCGCATCGGGGGCCAGTTTCATGAGCTCGGCCCAGTGGGCGTCGAAGATGTCCAAAGGCACGCAGCGGCCGGCGTCGCGGTCATTCAGACCAGACCAGGGGGCGGCTGTCGAGGTGAGTGCAGCCACGCCGGAGGCAAGCGCTTCACCGATGGTGAGGCCGAAGTTTTCCGACAGCGTGGGCAGGAGGTACAACTCGGCCAGGCGATAAGGCTTCGGCAGGCCGGCAGGTTCGGCAATGGTCGTCCGCTCGATCAACCGCGGATGGCCGCGCACCGCCCGGGCGACGTCGTCGAGCGTATATTCATGGGCCGAACCGCAAATCAGCAGATGCCAATCCGGAAAGCTGGGCTCCAACCGGGCCCAAGCATCAATCAGCGGCAAGAGACCCTTCTTCGAGTGCAAGCGAGAATAAAACAGTGCGATGCGTTTGCCGGCGAGCTCGGAATGGCGCGCGAACCATCGCTGGCGGTCGAGGGGTTCGGACCAGCGGGGCTCGTTAATGCCGTTGCCCGACACGAGGATCGGTTGGCCAAAGCCAGCAGCCCGGATGTCGGCAAATTCCATTTCGCTGGTCGCGTGCCAGGCCGCGGCGCCGGCCAGGGCGCCGCGATGCAGGAGCCTGGCGGCGAACCATTTTTTCCATCTCGCCCGCCGTAGGGCATAAGCGGCCAGCATGCCGCGCGGGCTGATGACAAGCGGGCAGTCGCTGTGCCGCGCCGCCCGCGCGGCGTATCCCAACGAGGGAAGCCACAGTGCGTGATGATGCACCACGCGGAACGCGGCGGCGGCCAGCGCCGCGCGCAAACCGCGAGAGGCGTGCAACAGCCCGCCATAGGATTTCGAGTAGCGTTGGAAGCACGCCGGCCAATCGGGATCCGATACATCGGCGGCAAAGTACAAACGGACGCTCGGATCTTGCGCGTACATGGCCCGGCAGAGCGCTGGAACCGAAACGGAGGGGCCACCCCATTTCGGATCGATATCCGGCAGAACGCAGGCCGTCAGCACCTTGCTAGCGTCGAGAAGTGAGTCGCGCAAACGCTTCGGAATCGGTTGTTGGATCAGGCGAAGGTTGACGATCGAACGGGACGGATAGCACTTGTCTCGGGAATTTGCTGCGCTGGCCAGGCCGGTTCTGCCTATCCTGACGCTCAGGCAAAAGGCGAGACAGTCCCGCTACGTTGCGGGAGGTTTGATCAACATGCACTGGCTGACGGTTGTTTGAATCAGCTGGTTGGCGGTCGTCCGCAAAAACTCCTGGATCGCTTTTTCGACTCCCGGGCAGGTGGGCGCCAGATAATCGTCAAAAACGATGATTCCCCCCGGAACCAAGCGTGGATAGAAAAAAGCCAAGGCATCGCGCACCGATTGGTAGATATCGACATCGACGTGGACCAGCGCGAACTGCCGATCTTCGACCGGCCGTGCCGTGTCCGGGAAAAAGCCCGGGAAGAATTCGACCTTCGGATAAGCGCGCAATCGGGCTCGAACCGCTTCCAACGACGTATCGTCGAAGTCGCCAGCCCGGTGATGGTCGATCTGTTTGTCGACCGCTGGCATACCGTGAAAGGTATCGAACAAACTCAGTTGTTTTTCCGAACAGGTGCTGGCCAGCAACAACGCAGTACCGCCCCGGTAGACGCCGACTTCGGCCAGTTGGCCGGGCAGGTTGCGCGCATAACGAGCGAATTGATACAGTATGAAACAGCGGTCAGGCGAGATCAGCGTCAGCCCGTCGATCTGGCCGAGAATCTCGATGAACTCCGCCGACTCTTTCCAGAGCGGCGAGATACGTCGTAATTCGAAGCCCGCGGTACGCAAGGCTGTCCGAGCGTATTTCTTAAAAAGCTTGAGCATCAAGGTCGTGATTATTAAGTGCTCAATAGTCCGTCAAGGAGTTCGATTTGATCCGCCGACGACCAGACTTGCGGCTAGAGGAGCGTCCGGGGTAAGACGCCTGATCGTCGCTGCGTCAGCAACTCTTGAACGAAGCCGCGCACCGCGCCCTCGACGCGCTGGGTGTCGATCGCCGTCATGCAGCGGTGCTGTTCCACCAGGCACTCACTGAGCCGGCAGCCCTCACACGGCGTGCGGTGGCGAATGATCAGGCGGCGCGCGATGTCGGGATCCCATGCTCCGGGCTTATTTCGGGCGCTCATGACGGCGGCCACCGGGCAATCGACCGCCGCTGCCAGGTGCATCGGCCCGGTGTCGTTGCCCAGATAGGCGAGTGCAAATCGCAGCAACTCGACCAGTTCGATGATCAGCAGCCCGCTGCGTGGAATCTGCAATTGGGGGAAAACCGGTAGGACTTCGCGTCGGTAAGCTGTCAGTTCGTCGGGGCCGCCCACGGCAATCACCGGCAGTTGACAGTGCCGGCGAATGCTGCTGAGGACCTGGGCATACCGGCTCAGCGGCCAGCGCTGCGTGGCGGTTTTGCCGCCACCGCAAAACACGAGATAGGGCTGCTCCAAATCGACGTCAAGATCTTCCAGCTTTTCGCGCAGCGAAGCCAGCGATCCTTGGTCTAGCGGGATGCCATAGCGCGGCTTCGAGCCGGGAATTCCTTCGTCATTCAGCAAGCGGATCAAGCGATGCGGTTCGCTCGGGTGCCACTCTTGTGGACAATCCCATGATCGAAATCCGACCAAACGCCGGACCCCGGATAGTTGGAAAAAGAAGCGCTGGGTGGCGATCGAGCGGGCCGTGCGATCCACCTGCGGAAGCTGCACGACGACGTCGGGAGCGAGGCGGCGGACCAGCCTGAACAGCTCCAGCGGTGTGCGCCAACCCTTCCCGCTGTCGTAACTGATCAGGCGGTCGAAAAGTTCCAGCCTGGTGACCACGTCCCATGCTGCTACTTTCTGTTTCGAAGGACGGTCGCAGAGCATTACCAGCTCGGCATCGGTGAAATGCCGACGGAGGAGGCGAAACGCCGGAATCGCGCAAACGGTATCGCCCAAGTGACCTGTACGGTGGACGAGTACACGCTGAATACGCGGTTGAAGCTGCAACAACATTCAAGTGGGAATGTGCTTAGGCAGAGCTATACGCAGGATGGGCAGCGTATGAAGTCTTTGGCTCGCGTGTAAACAGGGCGCAGAGTACGAGAATCACGAAAACCGCCTGTGCAAACGACGAAAACCAAGCACTCACTGACAGCTCGATTTGAAAACTCCATGCTACCCAGACCACGCTCAGCAGCGAGTGCAGCGAATAGGGACTGGCGCCAACGCAGGCGCGAGCGACCGATTGCATGGTGAAGCCCACGACGATTGCAAATCCGAGAATACCTAACCAGCCGAAATTGACCCAGGCTTCCGGCAAGGTACCAAACGCAATCGTCGTTGTCCT
>DASXEJ010000328.1 GCA_036490175.1 Pirellulales bacterium
ACCGACGGACTCACCAGTCGCACGAGACAATTCGCGTTCCAGTTCACTTTGCGTCATTGCGTTGTCCTTTCTTCAGGCGCCACTTTCGATCTGCGCGCGCAGATCTTCTGAAGAACCACTCCTTGCAAGAGACAGCTCGATTGAGCTGCCAAAGAATCAGCCGGTCGTCAGCCAGTTGGCCTTTAACCAAGCTTGTTCGGCGTCGAGAGCTTGGCTGCGGGTGACAAAGGGCCCAAGAACAGGCCCGCCGATAATCGACGCGCGCCAGTTCCCCTGGTCATCGGGCTCAACGTGGCTAGCACGGGTGATTGCCAGCCGGCCCAATGCAGCAAGGTTGATATTCTCGTCGTAAATGCAGTGGGCTTGGCCGTTGGGCTCAATGACCAGATCCATCAGGCCACCTCGTCACGGCGCCGCAGGATATTCCTGCGCGGCCGATCAATGAGCAGCCCGTCGAGCACCGACTGCACGCCGGCCAGTTCGGTGGCCATGTGCTGCCGGAGCCCTGCCTTATCGCGCAACGCCTGCGGTTCAATCCCGCGAACGGTGCGCTGTGCCTGCTCAACCAAGTCGTCGAGCTGGCCGCTGGAGCCGATGTTGAGCTGCTTGAACCGTTCGAAGAACTCGGTCAGGTTGGTGATCGCCGAGTCGCGGAAAACCTTTGGCTTGCCATCGTCGGTGCCGCTAAGCCGCTCGGTCAAATGCGAGACCAGCTTGCCTAGTTCGCTGATGAACGCTTCCTCGGCTAATCGCACGGCCTCGTCGAATCGAGCTGCAACCCTGGCCTGCTCCTGTCGGAACAGCTCGGGGCTCAGTTCGCGCAAGTAGTTGGGCGGTTCGACGCTGGGAAAATCCCACTCAACGCCGAAAAGGCCGTGCAAAGACGTCGGATAGTCAGCCGAATTAAAGAGCGACCCGAGACGCTGGCGAGCTGCTGCCTTGAGTTCGGCAAAATGCTCATCCAGCCGTTCGACTGCCTCTTCCAGTTCGGCTTTGAGTGTGGTCATGTGGACGTTAAATGCTTGGATGTCGTTCTGCCGGATCAAGCGAATGCCCGGCTCGGGGTACGGCAGTGAAATGCCTTTCCAGTAGGAAATCAGCCGCCCACGGATCGAGGTCACTGCCTTGAAGGCTGGATGGCTGGTGTCCAGTAGCTTTTTGCCGGCAGACAGATACTGCCTTTGAGCACCGAACGATTCGGCTGCTTGGGCCTTTTGCTCCTGGGTGAGCGTTTTGCGCACGCCCAGCCAGGAAAGCGACACGCGCACGGCAGCCATCGTGGCACGCAGCCGATGGGCTGCTGGGGCCGTCGTGCTGGTAGCAATCTCATCGAGCAAAGTGCTCATAAGCAGAATCTCCAAACAGGTCTGAATTGAAATTCAAAAATGGGTGCAGATCACCCACGAACGTGGTACTTTTCAGGCGATGCAACCGTACCTGAGGCAGCACGACTTATCGAACAGCAAGGCACGCTTTATGATCTTCGGGTTTGAACGCAGCATCGTGTTGGGCCTGCTTGTCTGCATGGCGTGGATCGCCCCCATCTGGGCTGCAACCGAAAAGCTTTCGGCGACAAAGCCTCGGCCCAACATCGTCGTCATCCTGGCGGATGATCTCGGCTATGGCGATCTGGGTTGCTATGGCGCGACGAAGGTCAAGACACCCAACGTTGATCGGCTGGCTCGCGAGGGCCGACTTTTCACCGATGCACACTCACCAGCCGCCGTCTGTACGCCGACGCGATACGCGCTGGTGACCGGCCGCGAATTCTTCCGGTATGGTGGACACTGGAACAAGGAATGCCTGGTCGCGCCGGGGCAGATCACCCTGGCATCGCTGTGCAAAGACTTTGGCTATGCCACGACGCTGGTTGGAAAGTGGCACCTCGGCTACGGAGAGAAGGAACCGGATTGGAACGGCGAGCTGAAGCCGGGACCCCTCGAGTGCGGGTTCGATTCGTTTTTCGGCACGGCGATGACCCACAACGAGCCGCCGCAAGTCCTCGTTGATGGCCATCGCGTGGTGGGGCTGTCAAAAGACGACCCAATACGCATGTTGCCGCCCGACGCAAAGCATCCGTTCGGTGTTCGCCAGGGCGGTACATCGGCACTTTTAATGAGCCAAGACCTCTGCGATCTACATACGCAAAAAGCCGTGCAGTTCATCGACGCTAACAAGGATCGTCCCTTCTTTCTTTACTACGGCATGATGAACGTCCACGTACCGCTCTCACCGGCGAAGCGGTTTCAAGGCAGCAGCGGCATCGGGCCCTATGGGGATTACATCCAAGAACTCGATTGGTCCGTAGGCGAGGTGCTGGCGGCGCTGGACAAACACCAACTCAGCGAGCGGACCCTGGTGATCCTCACCAGCGACAACGGCGGCGTCCTGCATCGCCAGGCAACCGAGGCTGGCCATCTGGCCAACGGCGAACTGCTCGGTCAGAAGACCGACGTCTGGGAAGGCGGGCATCGCGTGCCGTTTGTGGTCCGCTGGCCCGGGCATACGCCGGCCGGAACGAAATGTGGGGAATTGATTTGCCTGACGGACATGCTGGCGACATTCGCCGCGATGTTCGGCCGCGAATTGCAACCTGCCGAAGGTCCGGACAGCCTGAACGTGCTGCCAGCGATCTTGGACCAGCCGCACAACAAACCGTTGCGGCCTTTTGCCACGATTATCGGCACGAAAGGAATTGGCATTCGCGCCGGAAAGTGGGTTTTCATTGCCCAGCAAGGCTCTGGCGGGGCGACCACGGAGCCCAAAAACGCTTGGTTTCAGCATTGGAGCCCTGGCTGGCAGAATAGCGATTTCACGACTGACGGCACGCTCAAGCCCGACGCACCGCAGGGACAACTTTACGATATACTCACCGATCCGCGCGAGACGACCAACCTTTATCAGAAATATCCGCAGGTGGTCGAACAGCTACAAGCTCTGCTCAAGCAGGTGATGAAGAAAGGGGCAAGTGCCCGGGCAATCGCCGCCCGTTTCATGGCGCCAGCGCAAGGCGATTGAATCCGTTGCCAGCCATGGAACTTCTTCATTCGCGTGATGAGGCTTTCCAGAGCTTCAGAGAATGGCAGGTAGCTGTTTGCCATCGGTCGTCCCTATACAGCAGTCCGGTTCTACGCCGCAGCCGTTTCGCGGTAGCCCTTGCGGGTTTTCTCGGCGACCAGCTTTTCGGCATGGTCGTGGGCTGCGGCCGTATCCGCGAAATGCTTTTCTTGCTGTTGGCCGTTGGTGCCCAGCCGGCCGTAGCGCACGATCACGCTGGTATTGTTGATCTCGATTTCCCAGAACTTGGCCGAATTGCCGCCAACGAACTCGAAACGTCGGGTCATGGTACTGGTATCCCTATAGTTAGATGTCAGGCAGGAACAAGAACTTGGCTGTCAGGAATTGCAGATCGCCGCACGTGCCGAGACCTGACGGGATGTACGCGTTTCCCAGCTCGCGAAGTTCAGAGGCGGGTCGCTGCCTGATGCTGAAGCGGCTATGTTTGACATTCCTGCGACTTCAGAACTGGTTGCTTGACAGTAGCCAACCGCACAAGTTCAATTCGATTGGAAGCAGGAACTGCACCGAAGAAACGGCAAACCGACTCTTTGGATCGTACTGATGGAAGCTCGAACACCCGAATTTTGCGACGGATTTGTCTGCTGCTAATTGGGGGCCATTTATGACCATCGAAGAAAAGCTCCTTGCCCTTAGCGAATGCGGTCTGAAGCTCCGGGGTGAATTTGGGGTATCGCACCTTATCGAAAGCTGGGGGCGCGAAGCCCTCGACGAGCCCGGATACAATTTGGCTCTTGTTTGCCTCGGCATGACGCAGGAGGAACCGCCGTGGACACCTCACTGTGATAACCTATGGCATTTCGACACGGAGTGCGTCGAAGGCGATGGCAGCTACGTTTGCATAGCGAAGCGCATGACAGAAATGGCCCAAGGCTCTCTTCCGCTTTCCGACTTTCAAGATCACATCGACGTCGAGAAGGGTGAAGCATGGCTTCGTTTCAATTGCCAGGGAAAGTCGATTCACATTGATTGCGAGGTGCAAGACGATTGGGTTGACGCGAGCATCTTCGGTCATTTCGTTCGCCTTCTTTCCCAATGCGATCCGGGCAAACTATTCCTCTACCATGACCTTGGCGGGCAGGATTGCATCATCGGCTGCCTGACAAAGGGGCAGTTCAATGGGTTGAAGAAACTGATCCCAGAGGTACAGCCGCTGAGCTAGCCCGCTACACACCCTCCACGTTCGTCTCCCTGAGATTTCGAAGTCTCCTGGCCGTACGGATGAGCCTGTACGTGGTGGGGGCAGGAATCCCAAATACCTTAGCTGTCAAGCACGTCGACTAAGGTGGTAGCAGAGGACCAGCAGCCCGCACACGCACGAATGACGGAAACCGTGGCACTCCGCGATCAGTCAGTTCCTGGTAACGGAACGTGATCAGGCTGCCCGCTGGCGGCGGGTTCTCTCGCTGGGCGTCGGTAAAACCGGTGCCCACCGAGAAGGTCGTTCCGTCTGGTAGCGCAACCAGCAAGGCGCCCATGCGCCCTTTGTGGCGACCGGCGCCGGGCTGGTGTTCAAGCACGCGTGCTTCAGCGTCGTGGAAGCGTTTCACCTTCAGCAGCGTACTTGAACGGCCGGGTTCGTATTGCGATCCAGGTTGCCGCAGCATCAGACCTTCACCGTCGCCGGCCAGGACCAGTTCCAGTTCATCGCGCAGATGCTCGAGGCTGCGGCACTGCTGTTGAGGCAGTATGCCGACGTAACGCAACCGAAGCTGGGAAAAACAATCGCACAAGTACTCGATGCGCTCCTCGAACGGCTCACGCATGGCTGGCGCGTCGAAGATGCGGAATTTGATGTGCGCCCATAAGCTGTTGCCGTCGTGGCGGCGCACGATGCTGACCGTGCGCTGAAATGCCTTGCGGG
>DASXEJ010000329.1 GCA_036490175.1 Pirellulales bacterium
CGTCTTGGCCAGCCCCGGCACGCCTTCCAGCAGGCAGTGTCCGCTGGTAAAGATGGCCGCGAACAGCTGCTCGATAACTTCGTCCTGGCCGATGATGACCTTTTGCAATTCTTCCTGCATCAAGCGCCGATGCTGGCTGAACTCTTGAAGGACCTCGCCCAAGTTACGGTGGGGTTTCGTAGACAACGCGAGTCCTTGCTAGCTGGATGTGAAATGTTGAGGCCCGCTCGGCCGCTGCCGGCGGCGGGTTCTGCCCCGACGTGCAACGCTGGATGCCATGCCGGGTGCCACGTCCACGCACGGCGTGAGCATGCCGTGGCCCGCAAATCAGACGCCGATGCTGTTCTGTTCCTGTTCCGCATACGCCGTGGCCGATAGGGCGCAGGCGATCCTTTCTATTGTAGCTGGCAAAACGCCGCCTGAGCAACGTGGGCGCCTTCGTGGTGGCGTTTTAAGTATCGAATCGTACAATAGTTGTGTTGACCGCGCTACGCAGACACTTCGCGGCTCGGGCCCGCGTTCCTGCGCAGTCTTCCCTATTGTTACGCACGGGCACCCGGCTTGGGTGCCTCGAAAGTCGACTGCGCGCCACGCCCCGAGAGATTTTGCTGCGGATAACGCGCGCGTGTCGCGCTGACGAGTTTCGCCTGTCGTTTTGACGGGCAGTGGAAGCCTGCGGGAATTGTTGTCTGCTGGGGTGTGAAATGGCGGGGCCACGGTTGGCTCGTTCAACCGTGTGATATCGCGCCGCCAAGATCGAGATAGGAACTTCAAAGCCGTGCTGGACAAGTCAGCAAGGACATCCAGTTTCTAAAGAAATGAAAGGCGCGGTGCCCCGGATGGGCCGGCGAGTTGTCACCTGGTTGTTGGCGGCGAGCTGTGTGGCCTGCGCGCTTGCTGCGCCGGCCCGCGCCGAGATCACTGCCGAGCAAGTGCGCCAAGCGATCGATCGGGGTGTGGCTTTTCTCAAGCGCGAGCAGCGCAAGGACGGTTCTTGGCCCGAGCACCCCACGCTGGTGGGCGGCATCACGGCTTTGGCCACCTTGTCGCTATTGAACTCCGGTGTTCCGCCAGACGATCCGCAGATCCGCGCGGCATTGGCCTTCCTGCGCAAAATCCCGCCCAAGTGGAACTATGTCGTCTGTCTGCAAACCATGGTCTTCGCCCAGGCCGATCCGGTGGGAGATGCCTTGCTGATCAACGGCAATGTCCGCTGGCTGGAAGCGGCGCAGAAGCGCGAAAAGAGCGCCGAGCGCTTCAAGGGGGCCTGGGGCTATCCCGAAGGAAACGGCGACAACTCGAACTCGCAGTTCGCCGTGCTCGCGCTGTACGAAGCCCAGCGCGCCGGCGTGCCCGTCAGCATTCAGACCTGGCGCCTGGCCCAGCAATACTGGAAGACCGGCCAACGCCCCGACGGCTCGTGGAGCTACAAGCCCAACGACCCCGGCAGCGGCAGCGGCAGCATGACCTGCGCCGGCATCGGCGCCATGGTAATGGCTCAGGACATCCTCGACGATGGAGACGCCCGCGTCGTCGGCGACGAAGTCAAATGCTGCCAGCCACACGACGCAGACCGGTCGATCGACGACGCGCTGACCTGGCTCGGCAAGCATTTTTCCGTGCGTGTCAATCCGGGCGACGACCCCCGCGCATTCCTGCTTTATTACCTGTATGGGCTCGAGCGTACTGGCCGGCTGACGAACCAACGCTTCATCGGCCGGCATGATTGGTATCGCGAAGGGGCCGAATGGCTGATCAACGAACAAGAGGATCTGTCCGGCTTCTGGAAGGGAACCGGCCTCGGCGAAACCAATCCGCACGTAGGCACCAGCCTGGCGCTACTGTTTCTTGCCAAAGGGCGCCGGCCGGTCGTGGCCGCCAAGATCAAACATGGCCCGCAAGATGATTGGAACCATCATCGCAAGGATCTGGCAAACCTGGTCAGTTACACCGAAAAGAAATGGGGCCGCGATCTGACCTGGCAAGTGATCGATCTCGATCCGGCCACCAGCGACGATCTGATGGAGGCGCCGGTTCTGTATATCAACGGCGAGCTATCGCCTGAGATCAACGACGAAGATGTCGCCAAGCTGCGCGAGTACATCAATCGCGGCGGGTTTCTGTTTGCCGACGCGGTCTGCCAAGGGGCCGAGTTCGATCGCGGCTTTCGCGCCCTGATCAATCGCATGTTCCCCGAGCCCGAGCACAAGCTGCACCTGTTGCCGCCGGAGCATGCCGTGTGGACGGCCGAAGAGCCTGTCGATCCGCGCTATGTGCGGCCGCTGTGGGGTGTCGACGTCGGCTGCCGTACGAGCGTGATCTACTGCCCCGATAATCTCTCCTGCTATTGGGAGCTAGCGCGACCGGGGCGTGAATTGGTGCGCGAGAAAAAGTTCCCCGCCGAGATTCAGGGGCGCGTGAACGCGGCCCGCGCCATCGGCGTGAATGTGCTGGCCTACGCGACCAATCGCGAGCCGAAATACAAACTCGACCTGCCGCAACTGGCCACCCGCGGCGCGCCCGACGCCATCGGCCGCGCCAAGCTGTATGTCGCCACAGTGAAACATTCGGGCGGGTGGAATGCCGCGCCCATGGCTTTGCCCAATCTGCTGCGATATTTGTCGGGCGAAGTCGGCTTGCGTGCCAATACCGACGCCCGCGAGCTCAGCCTGACCGAAGATCGGGTTTTCGATTTCCCGGTGATCTTCATGCACGGCCGCAATGCGTTCCACTTTACCGACAACGAGCGCAAGCGGCTGAAGACGTATCTGGAACGAGGGGGCGTGTTGTTCGCCGACGCGATCTGCTCGAGCGAGGAGTTCGCCAATGCCTTCCGTCAGGAGATCGCCGCGATCTTTCCGGAACAACCGCTCGAGCGCCTGCCGGCCACCGACGAGTTGTTCAGCGACAAGTTCGGCGGGTTCGACCTGCGCACAATCTCGCGCCGCGAACCGCAACGTCAAACGCCCGGTGCCCCGCTGAAAGCGAACATCCGCCAGGTCGAACCGGATCTCGACGCGCTGAAGCTGGGAGATCGTTACGCGGTGATTTTTTCGCGCTACGATTTGAGCTGCGCGCTGGAGCGGCACGAATCGCTGGAATGCCCCGGCTACACCCGCGACGACGCCGCCCGCCTGGGCCTGAACGTGGTGCTGTACGCGCTGCACCAGTAGCACGGCGGCACGCAGACGCCCGAGGGCCATGCCAGATGCGATCCTCACGCGCGAGTGCCACGCCTACGCGCGGGTGCCAGGCTCACGCAAAGCGTAAGCATGTTTGCCGAGAGCACGTCATTCTCAACAAAAGCATGCCCACGTCGGCGTACCTCCGTGGGCATGGCACCCGGCAATGCAAAAAACGATGCGCAGTTTTTCCATGTTGCGATGCCCGCAGGGACTGATTCATGGATGACTTATCGACGTAGCCACTTCACTTCGGGAGTCAGAACCTCCCTGTGCGTTTCGTGCTCTCTTCGCGCCTTCTAGCCAAAATGGTAGGTTCGCCCAGAGGTCGGCCCGCAGTTTGACTGACGCGAAACCAGGAGCAAAGCAAATGATAAGGACCTGCAGGATACGCTTCATTCACCGTTTGATCCCAGTTCGGACATTTGCCGCTTGCCAGCGCGCCGAATTGTGCCCGATCTGTCTGGGCCATGCGGTGCGAGTAGCAATGTTCTTGGCCGCAGCGCTGATTGCCACTCCCACACCTGCGACTCCGGTGGTTACATTTTACGACGATCAGACGAGCTTCCTAGCGGCGGTCGCTAGTCCGACCGTCCTCGATTTTGAAGGTATCGCGCCTGACAAGTTTTCCGTGGACTTTGGGACCTCGTATCAGACGGGCGCGGTGACATTCACGTCTGGCTTCAACGATCATATCGTCGTCGTAGGAAAAAGCTCCCCGACGCTCGGAGAGCCGTTCGACTCGGCATTGCTGATCCCAAACGTTGACCCTGGCTCAATGCTTGCGACCTTCCAGACGGGCTCGAACGTCACTGCGGTCGGCGGATTCTTTTTGAATTTGTTCGGCAATACCCAGGAGTTGGCCACCGTCACTTTGACCGGTGCAAATGGCGTGCTCGACTCCGAAACGCTTCGCCTCGGTATTGCAACAAGTGGTAAGCCCAAGACATTTTTGGGCTATATCGTCGCCGGTGACACTATCAAGAGCTTGTCCGTGAATATCAGCACCGATACCCCGGCGTTCGACGATTTCACGTACGGCCGCGCCGTCCCGGAACCGACGTCCGTCGCGCAAATCTTGATGGGTGCCGCAGTTCTGTTTGTCAGGCTTTGGAGAAGGCGCTGGGGAACTGCGGATTATGCTATGTAGGCTACGGATGAGCTGCGGAAAGCCAAATCTGGGTGCGGCATTGCCGAGATTCAGGGCCTCGGAAAGCGCTGTTGCATCGGTCAAACTTGAAATAAACCTGCATAATTACGAGGCTGGTGACATGCTTACGCAAAGCGTAAGCATGTTTGCCGAGGGCACGTCGTTCTCAACAAAAGCATGCCCACGTCGGCGTACCTCCGTGGACATGGCACCCAGTACCCAGGCTGTTAAAACCGCGGCCGCGCGAGGTCTTGGATAAGAGCCTCGCGCGGCCGGTTGGTTTAACGAATACCTTGTTCGACATTCGACCCCAACAACCGTATCGCGTTGGGGGCTACCTGATCCACGCTAGAAAGCGTTGTTCGCGGGCAGGTAGTAAACGGTGATGTCGGAGATCGTCAAGTTGAGGATCTGGCTTGGCCCCGATGCCATGAAGCGCAGGGGCTGAATGAAGTAGCGCAGCTGGTTAGGTCCTCCGGCAGCCGTGGCATTGCCCATCACGCGAAACTTGGC
>DASXEJ010000330.1 GCA_036490175.1 Pirellulales bacterium
AGGGCGAGCCGTGATCTTGCAGGCCGATGTAGCCGCGGCGTGGATGATCTTTGTAGGCGATGTCGAACTTGTGCGGCGTGCCATCGGGGCGCTGATTCGGCTGCGTGAACTGGTCCAGATTCATCCGTGTAACCTGTTCGCCGTTGATCACGACGTCGATCAGGTTCTTGTCGCACGTTATCTCGATGTGGTTCCACTGGCCGACCGGGTGCATGGCATTGCGCGAGGGTTTTACCAGGTCGTAGATCGCGCCCGTGTCGGTGTAGCCGGCCGTGGTCGTGTCGTCGAGCGCCACCTCCAGGCCATTGAAACCCACGTCCTTGCCGGGCCGGGGCGTCAGTGGGAATGTGCGAATAAAGATCCCGCTGTTGCATCCCTTGCTGAGCTTGAAATCGAGCGCCAGACGAAAATTCTCCCACTGTTCCTCATGGATGAGCATGTAGCCACCGCTGCGGTGCGGATTCAGACTGGCATCTTCGATCGGCGTCTTGCTCGGCTGCAGCGTGTTGGTCTTCCAGCCCGCGAACGTGCTGCCGTCGAACAGCAGTTGCCAACCGTCCTGCTTTTCCTGCGGGCTGAGCGTGTTGTCGGCGGCGCGAGCCGCCGCGCACCACGCACATAGGAAGCCCAGAACGAGCAAGCCACGTAACGGCATCATCGAAAGTTTCCTAAGTGTTCTTGGGAGTCGGCAGAACCGCTCGGACCGCGTTATTCCGTGGTTGACGCGGATCTGATAATCGGGAGCTCTCTGACGGACCTCTTGCCCTGTTGGGTTCCTCATCCGAAAGGAGTGACTGCACGGCGTTCAACCGACTACGCATTCTTTCTGTGCGTCCCAGCGCATCATTTTGCTTTGCCGGTAACTTTCGACCGCCAGCTTGATGGCCACCATCGTTGCGGCACCCAGCTTGGCGTTGCAATTGAGCGTTGCCTGGCCACGAATGCAATCGACGAAATTTCCCTTCATGTCGCGGCGCGGTTTCGGCTCGAGCTTCACTTCGGTCAAACCGCCGTTGGCCGCCTTGAATTCGTCGGCGAATTCGCTGTTCACTTTCAGTACCGGCGCGCCGTCGAAATCCATCGTGCCATGCTTACCGTAGATGCGGTCGCCGATCTGCGTGTCGTTCGTCAATGTGCTGACCAGGAAGATCGAATGCTCGCTCGGATAATCGACGGTCATCAAGAACGTATCGGGAATGTCGCGACCGTCCTTCTCGATATACTGCCCTCCGACGGCGCTAACGCGTAGCGGGTATTCGCCGTTGGGACCCGCGATAGCCAGCAGCAGCGGCGCCAATTTGTGATACAAGAGGTCGGTGGCGACGCCGCCGTTATACGGCCAGTATTTGCGGAAGCGGAAAAAGTGTTCCGGGTTCCAAGGAATCTTCGGCGCCAATCCCCACTCGTGCCCAAGCCACATGTTCCAGTCGACGAAATCTTCTCCGCTCTTATCGGGGCCGGCGGCCGGGTCGATCTTTTGATGATCGTTGAACAGGCAGACCCGCGAGTTGCGGTTATAGCTCCCCTGCGCCCAAGTGACCTTGCCGATACGGCCAGCGCGAATCGCCTCGTGCGCGAGCCAGACGCCGTCGTTGCCGGTGGCTTGCGGTCCGACTTCCAACACCTTGCCGTAACGTTCGACCGCGTCGCGTAGCTCGATCGCTTGTTCGACTGTGTGCGTCATCGGCTTCTCGACATACACGTGCTTGCCACTGGCCATCGCGTCGATCGCGATCTTGGAGTGCCAATGGTCAGGAGTGGCGATCAACACCGCATCGATGTCGTTGCGATCGAGCAGCTTGCGGTAGTCGAGTTGGCCGTTGACGCCGCTGATACTCTTGGCCCGGTCGAGTCGCTTTTGATATACATCGCACACGGCGGCGACTTGCAGGTTATCTTCGCCAGCGCGCTTGACCAGCTCGTTCAAGTGGCCGGTTCCCATGCCGCCGCAACCGATTACGCCAAAACGAATGCGGTCGTTGGCGCCCAACACGGCGCCGCGGGCAAATCGGCCGAGGGCCAATGTTCCCCCGGCAGCCACCGCGGCTGTACCCAGAAAAGCGCGTCGCGTGAATGCGTGATGCGTCATGAGAGGAAGGCTCCTGTCGCGGAGGGGTGCTCGATGGGATTGCGTGCCTGGCCGAGAGCGGATTCTAACCTCCCCAGAGGCCGCGTTGTAGCAGCGGAAGAGGTCTGGCAGCGCCTTTGATTTTTCCCGCCATACCGCAGCAAGGGTGCGCCTGACCCGATGGGCAGAGTTAGTTACAATACGCCCGGCAGCGGCCCGGTCGTTTATCAGGTCGGCTCTACGTTCCGGCCGATGGTCCCTGCTTGGTTGCTCAAGTCGACATTCGGTCCGCATGCCCGTTCCAAGCATGAGCGAAAAACCACCATCGTCCGATGAGCCGCCGCACAGCCGCGACGAGCAGCCCCGCGCAGGGCGTGCGGCCTGCCCGGTCTGTGGTGGGCCCTTAATCGACCGGCGCGGCAAGATGGTCTGTTCGCGATGTCACACCATCTGCGAAACCTGTTGCGAAGGGGGAGCCGGCGGTTGAGCCGGCTAGTCGCCGCGGGCTGCTAGCAACCGCTTTCTGCCCTTGGGTCGCAGCGGGCTTTGCCGCTATGATTCCCCGCCGCAGAAGCGTCTCGAAAGAGATTCGCAGGCGCCGCGGCTTAGCCCATCTGAAAACAGGCAGTCGTCGCGTCCTAGTGCGCCGCGCCGGCGCTCGCGGGAATTGTCGGATTCAAAGGATTGACCATGGCATTACGCGAAGACTTCGAAAGCGTGGGGAATTGGCTGTTTCGCTGGCGCAGTTACCTGCCGCTGGCACTGATCCCTATTTTGGCATTGGGTCTGTGGGAGAACCGCGTGGCGGGATTCGTTCCGCCATTGTGGTGGACGCTGATTTGCTTTGCCGTATCACTGACTGGACTGGGCGTGCGCATCGCCACGATTGGGTTCACGCCCGCAGGAACCTCGGGCCGCAACACCGATGGGCAGCGGGCCGACGAGTTGAACACGTCGGGCATCTACTCCACGGTGCGGCATCCGCTCTACCTGGGCAACTATTTGATGTGGTTGGGCGTCACAATGTACAGCCAGTTGTGGTGGCTGGTCACGATCGTGTCGTTGGTCTTCTGGTTGTATTACGAGCGAATCATGTTCGCCGAGGAAGAGTTTCTTCGT
>DASXEJ010000331.1 GCA_036490175.1 Pirellulales bacterium
CGAGGTAGCACGTCATGCCCACAGCCTGACCGGTTTCCTGCGACACGATGGCGAAGGGACACCAATCCGGTAGCGCCGTGATATAGCCGATGACGGCACCCAATCCTGCCGGCGAGTAATCTGGCGGCGGAAAGGTATTGGTAAACAGTTCGAGCGTAGCGGCGGCAGCCAAGGCGTCGGCATGACCTTGGGCTAGCGGCTCCAGCCGCGCCACGCGTCCCGCAAGCACCAGCGGTTTGACATTCATACAGATTCCTGCCAATCGATATGGAAAGGAGGCGTGTCGGCCGTCGCCTGACCGTGCGGACAACATATCCGTCGGCTGATCACGGTTCAACCTGCGGGCGTATCGCGAGTTATTTTCCGCGCATTTCGTGGCCTAAACTTGTCTCGCCAGAAGCCCGGTATTACCCGCAGGAGGTGCGCGATGACGACGACTGATACAACCAGCCGAGACAGCTTGCTCGCGGCAGTTCTGTCCGACGAGGGGTTCTTCCCGGCCGAGCCTCGTTCGCTCGAGGAGACTGGGCTCGCCGTGTCGCTTGTCGAGTCGTTGGTGGCCAAGCATCTTGGCGTGATCGGCACGGCCAGCGGGCGGGCGATCGCCGACGCGGTGTGCTTGCCGTTCGGCGTGTTAGAGCCGCTGTTCCAGAGCCTCCGCGCCCGACAAATCATGGTGCATACCGGCTCAGCGCCGCTGAACGACTACTTCTATGCGTTGACAGAACAAGGACGCGAGCGGGCCCAGACGTTTCGGGCCGCCTGCGCTTATACCGGCGCGGCTCCGGTTCCCTTGCCGGAGTACATCCTGTCGGTCGAGGCCCAGACGATTCGCGCCGAGGCGCCCAAACGAACGCGGCTGGAGAAGGCCTTTGCCGATATTTCGATCGATCCCAATCTGTTCGACAGTCTGGGGCCGGCGGTCAACTCGGGCGCCGGACTGTTTTTGTACGGTGCGCCAGGCAACGGCAAGTCGACCTTGGCACGGCGGATCACGGTCTGCTTCGGCCAGCAGATTTGGCTGCCGCAGACGCTGATCGAAGACGGTCAAATCGTCAAGCTGTACGACGCGGTCTATCACGATGTCGTCGAGAATCGTCAGTCCAGCATCGTCAAAACAGCCGCGCATGACCGCCGCTGGGTGAAGATTCGCCGCCCCACGGTCGTGGTCGGCGGCGAGCTGACGATGGACAGCCTGGAAATCCGGCACGATCCGGTCAGCAACACCAGCGAGGCGCCGTTGCAGATGAAAAGCAATTGCGGCTGCCTGCTGATCGACGACTTTGGTCGGCAGCGGATCGAACCCGCCGAGCTATTAAACCGCTGGATTATTCCTCTGGAGAATCGCCACGATTTTCTCACGCTGTCGACCGGCAAGAAGATTCAGATGCCGTTCGAGCAATTGATCATCTTCTCGACAAATCTGGAACCGCAAGATCTGGTTGACGAGGCGTTTCTCCGGCGGATTCCCTACAAGATTCAGATCAACGATCCGAACGAGTCAGAGTTTCAGCATTTGTTCGAACTGTATGCCCTGGCGGCGAATTTCGAATACCGGCCCGAGGTCGTTGATCATCTGTTGGCGAAGCATTATCGGCCGCATAACTTGCCCATGCGGCGCTGCCATCCTCGCGACCTGTTGGGCCAGGTACGCAACTACTGCGTGTATAACGGACTGCCACTCGAAATGCGGCCCGAATACTTCGACCGCGTCGTGAAGAGTTACTTCACCGTGTTGGCTACCGCCAAATAACGTCGCCACAGTAGGCAGTCTGTGTTATAGGCCGAATACCCCTTAACTTAGTGTGAATACCCCAAAATAATTATTCAATTAATGGAATTATTCAACGGTATTGACGTTGGGACGACACGACCTTGACTTTCAAATGTCGGCCGAAAACGCACGTTTTTGAAAAATTCTGTCCGTGCGAGGTTAGCCGGGGGTCCGTTTTGCATGACCCGCATTTTACCGCGGGCGCGAGGAAGACGTAGGCGGGCAATCGGCCGATTTATGGATCCGCACGTAGCCAAGATGGACTGCGCCTGATCGATCGAATAGAGACGTCGGCCGGCCGTCTACCCGTCGCGGACCACTAGATACTCGCTGGTCGACTGCTGCCCCTCCTCCGGAGCGAAACTTTCCGCCGTCAGCGGCTCCGAGAGAGCCGCCAGGCCGGTACGCGTCACGATCCCGGTCGGTCTCCCGCCTTCGGCCACGACCACGGCCAGCGAACGTTCGAATTCGCTGAAGAAACTCACCAGTCGGGCGAAGGTTGCCTCTTCGTCGAATTGCACAGGGTCAGCCGTCATCACGTTCCGCACAAGTACGGCGGCAGAAGTATGCTCGTCAGTGACATTGCCCTGCAGGTTATCGGCAGTCATCAGTCCCGTTAGCTTCCCGTCGCGATTGACGACGGGGATCGCCGTCTGGCCGGTGCGTTGAAATACGGCGACGGCATGCGACATTGTGTCATCCTCCCGCAGGTGAACGGTGCAGGGGGCCATCACATCGCGGGCCAGGGTCCGATCGAACAGCTTGCCGGGCGCTCCCAGGTTAGTCCAGGCATTCGACTCGTCATCGAGAGCGCTCCGCAGTACCACGCAGTTTCGGCCCGATCGTTTGGCGGCTTGTAAGGCCTCTTCGGTCCGCTTCAGCAATTCATCGGCAGACATCGATCCGGCATCCGCGGCAGCCACGCCAAAGCTGGCCGTGATCGATTCCGAGGCGACGCCCAAGGTGATTTGTGCTTCGGCCAGCGTGGCCCGCAGTTGCTCGGCCCAATAGCCCGCCTCTGCTTCGGTGCGATCAGGTAGCAGCACCAGGAATCGATCGTCGCCGCAGGTGGCTGCCAGGTCGTTGGTATGGCAGGCTTTTTCCAGCAGCTTGGCGATGCTCCGCAGTGCTTCGTCCGCTTCCGGCTTGCCGTACATGTAGTTCAGACGATTGAAGAAATCGAGATCCAGAGCCACGCAGGCCGACGCACCTGTTGAACTGGGCCTGTTCAGGGCGGCTCGCAGCGCCTGGCGGAAGGCATTGGCATTGGGGAGTCCCACCAGCGGATCGGTGCCCAGGTAGTCCGTCACGCGCCGTTCGTACTCTAGCCCCCGCGCGGCAGCCCGTAGCCGTGCCAATAGCTCTCCGAAAATGATCGGCTTGGAAAGGAAATCATCGACGCCCAGTTTCAGAGCTTCGACCAATGCTTCCAGGCCGGCCGGTTCTTCGACCATCAGCAGCGTAAAGACGTGGTTTCGCATTCCTCCGCCACAGACGGCCCGACAGAGCTCGCGGCCGCCGTGCGGCAGCAGCTCGGCGTCGAGAATCAACATGTCCGGCCGCTCGCTGGCAGCCGCTTCAGCCGCTTGTCGAGGTTCGACAACTTCCAGCGGTGCCATGCCCAGCAGGTCGAGGAACTTCGACAGCGATACCAGCATCGACTGGCTGCGCGAAACGAGCAGTACCTTGAGGGGAGTAGTCGGTTTCATGAGCTAACCGTGTGGGTGCGAGGTGACTGCGAGAAGTGACCGAGCGTGCTGCTCGGGTGCCGAGGCGCCGTGCCCCTTTTCGGATCGGTCGGCTATGCAAAGTGTATGTCGCATCGCGCCCGTTTCGGGTAGCGCGAGTTCACAAGCATTGCAAAATCTGCCTACCCGACGGGCCGCATCGTGCGGACCGCAGCGATGACAACGGAGATGAGGCCGGCCGGCCGGTTGTGCGAGCTGGTGCGAACAGGACACTTGCCCGCTCCGCGCGACGCCCTGCGGCGTGGGCGGGCGTACGTTCAGCGGTCGATGGCGTGCGACTAGGGTAATCCGACCCGGCTGACGCTGGCGGGGTATCAGCAGCCCGTCAAGGTGGGGCTGCGGCACCAGAAAATTCGTTCCGCCGAGCACTCCGCTTAAATGCTAGAGTTGGGGTGCAAGTCATTGGATCGCAACCTCACTTCTCACGGTCCACGCAGCGCGCTAGTCATCAAATTGCGGCCCGTGTGTTATCCGTGCAGGCGTAGGCCAAGACTGCGTAGCGGACGACCAAATGCTGGCCTAGGGGCGTACGAGCGGACGAGCGAACATGCAAACGCAAGTAATGGAAAAACGGGTCGTAGGCGTACCCTGGCTCGAGCGCTACCGCGAGGGCATGGATCCCTTACAGCATCCGCTGCATTCGTTTCCGTACTCGATTGGCCGCGTCGAGTCGGCCGACCTGCAAATCGATGACAGCCGTGTTTCGCGCGAGCACGCTGTGATCTTGCGAGAAGGAAAGACCTATCGCGTGCGCGACCTGCACAGTACCAATGGCACGCTTTTGAACGGCCAGCGCGTGCAGGACGCCGAACTGAACGATGGCGACATCCTGGTGATCGCCGATGTCGAGTTCACGTTCTACACCGAACGTTCGGGCCGTTCTTATTCGATGGCCACCGAAGTCATGAAAGGCGACCCCGCGGCTGCCGAAGAGGGGCAGGCTCGCGCCTTGGTCCGCGCTGTCCGTTCGCTGCAACAATCTTTGACGCAGCGAGCGGTGGACGTGCAATTCCGGCCGATCGTCGATCTATCGACCCAGCGTGTCTTCGGATACGCGGCACAACGCTCGGCCAGCGAAGAATCGGCAGGCACCTACGAGCAATTGGTATTGGGCGCGGCCCAACGGATCGCCGGACAGCTTTATCAAATGACACGGCTCGAGGCCCTGGCCGAAGCTGGACGTCATGGATTGGGCGAGAATCTGTTTTTGGCGGTCGAAGCCGTCGAGATCGGCAGTGACGCCCTGTTGGACTCGCTGGCGGGACTGGCGCGATCGGGTTCGGGCAGTCAACGATTGATCGTCATGATTCCGGAAGCCGTGGTGTGCGACATTCCCTACTTCCAGACGTTGCGTCTGGGGCTGCGTGATCTGGGAATCCGCACCGCCTATCACGGCTTTGCCGGCACACGCGCGCAGGTGACCGAGAAGCAGGCCATTGCGCCCGACTTCCTCATGCTGGCGCCCACGCTGACGACCGGCATTCATCGGCAGGCCGAACGTCAACGGCAAGTGCAGGCCGTGATTCGCGCCTGTCACGATTTGGGATGCCACGCGATCGCCACGGGCGTGCAGGCCGAAGACGAGCTGCGCGTTTGCCGCGAGCTCGGCTGCCTGTACGGCGAAGGGACCGTGTTTGGCCAGCCGGCGCGAGCCCGCACATGCGTCAATCGGTCCGAAGATTCTCTCAACGATACGTCCTTGCACAGGTGATATGTGGCTTCCCAGGCGACCAGATGCCGTGAACCGATTCTCGGCTACGAGGTGATCGAACGCATTGGCGCCGGCGGCTACGGCGAAGTGTGGAAGGCTACCGCTCCGGGCGGCCTGTGCAAAGCGATCAAATTCGTCTACGGCTTTCTGGACGACGAACGGGCCACACGCGAGCTAAAGGCCCTGTCGCGCGTGAAGCTCGTGCGGCACCCGTTCTTGCTGTCGCTGGAACGCATCGAAGTGGTCGACGGCCAATTGGTGATCATCACCGAATTGGCCGATCAAAGCCTGAAGGACCGTCACGAGCAGTGCAAGGCGGCCGGCATGGTAGGCGTGCCGCGCGACGAGCTCCTTGGATACCTGCGCGATGCGGCCGATGCGCTGGATTACATGCGGGAGAAGTATTCGCTACAGCATCTCGACGTAAAGCCAGAGAACCTGTTGCTTCTCGGCAATCACGTCAAAGTGGCCGATTTCGGACTGGTCAAAGATATCAACGATACGCGGGCCTCGATGATGGGAGGCCTGACCCCGATTTATGCGTCGCCCGAGGTATTCGACGATCGTCCCAGCCAGTGCAGCGACCAGTACAGCCTGGCGATCGTTTATCAAGAGCTGCTGACCGATACACTGCCGTTTCCGGGCAAGACAACCGCGCAGTTGGCGGCGCAGCATCTACAGAGCCGGGCCCGCCTGACGGCGCTGCCGCCGCAGGACAAGGCGATCATCGACCGCGCGTTGTCGAAGGCGCCCGAAGCACGCTTCCCCGATTGCCGCGCGATGGTCGACGCGTTGATCGCCGCGGGCCGCTCGAAAACGACGTCCCGCAATACCACGACAAGCGGCGACACCACACCGCTGGCCGCGCACGATACGCATCCAGTAAGGCCTGCCATGGCACCGCAGCCGCAAGCGCAAGGGACGCCAGAAGGGCGCACCCAGACGCTCGACGAGTGCCGCGTGGAAATATCGACACGGGCCAGCGCGTCGACGGCGACCACGGCGCCGCGGGTGCGACTGGCACCCACGATTCGCGACCTCGAGCCCCTGGAAGTGCCTGCGGAAGCATTCCTGAGGCCGACGTTATTCGTAGGAATCGGCGGAACGGCTACGGTGGTGCTGGGGCAATTGCGTCGTCGATTGCAGGATCGCTTTGGCCGACTCGACAAAATGCCGGCCGTGCGGTTGATGGCCATTGATACCGACACCGAGAGTCTGGCGCAGAACACCCAACAAGGGGACGAATCGGCCCTGGCCGCCAACGAGTCGCTGGCGCTGCCGTTGCGCCGCTCGGAAGAATATCGCGGCGGCTCGGTAAAGCTGCTGGAATGGATGAGCCGCCGCTGGCTCTACAACATTCCCCGTTCGCTGCAAACCGAAGGGCTACGGCCGCTCGGGCGGCTGGCCTTTGTGGATCATGGCAAGGAATTGGCCACGAAACTGCGCACGGCGCTGGCTGCGATTTCGGATCCGCAGGCCCTGGCCGCGACCGCCGAGTTCGTGGGGACGCCGTTGCACGATGCCGGACCACGCGTCGTGCTGGTAGCGTCGATCTCGGGCGGAACCGGAAGCGGCATGGCACTGGATGCTGCTTACCTGCTGGACAAGTTGACGAAGGAACGTGGGCTGCCCGCCGAGGCGCAGAATGTCGTGTTGCTGCATTCGACCGGGCGCAATCCAGGGGCGCACGATTTGGCCGTGGCCAACGCCCATGCCACGCTGACGGAGCTGGCGCACTATTTCGACCGCGGCTACCCTGGGGAGCCGGCCTGCGACCTGGCGCCACTCGAACCGGAGCAAGCGCGACTGCCCGGCATGTATCTCGTGCATCTAGGGGGCGAATTGGGCGAAAGCGAATTGCCGGCTGCCGCCGGATCGGTGGCGGACTATCTGTACCTGACCTGTGCCACGCCGGCCGCGGCCTGGTTCGATGCGGCGCGGCAGCAAACCGCCTCGGCCGCGGAAGGCGCAGCGGCACCGCACGACGCGGCACTGCGCACGTTTGGCGTTTATCACTTGGGCTGCTCGCGCGACTTGATCGCCGCGGCGGCTGACGAAACGTGCGTAGCACTTATCGAGCGCTGGTGTGGAGAACGGCAAGGGCGGCGTCCCGAGTCGGCAAATCTGCAAAACGGTAACGGCGATGGCGCACCCTCCGGAGCCTGGTCGAATGCCGAAATCGATCGCCAGGTGCGCGGGCGGATCGCCATGATGGCGCTTTCGACCGACGACATCCTGCTCGGTTTGCAACAAGTTGCCGAACGCACGTTCGGCGCGGACGTTGAAGGGTACCTGCGCGACGCCGTTGCCAAAGCGTTAGCGGCCAGCCCCAAGGAGCCCACGGCTGACGAGGATCAAACCGAGCGGCACCCGCTGCTGGTAGCGATCGACCAGCTGGTTGCGCCGGCAATCGATGCCGAGACCGTAGGCGATGCGCCGTCATTGGCAACGGCCATCGAAGCCCACGTCAAGGAAAGCGTGCGGCTCCAAGGTGGCAGCGTGCGGGCTTGGGCCGCTGAACTGGTCGACCAGCCTGGCGCACGTCTCAAGGGTGCCACGCGTGCCGTGGATGGCGTGGTGCGGCAAGTGCGCGAATTGCGAGACAATGCCCAAAAAATGCGCTCGCAAACCGGCGAGCAGCTGCGCGGCGTGGCAACAGCGTTGGTCCGGTCACGGCTTAAAACGCGCGGCTGGTCAGGTTTGGGCGGAGCCAATCAGGCGGCCAGCGAGTTGCAAACGCGACTGGTGCAGTATGCCGATTTGAAGTTCCTCGATACGGTGCTTACGGCGGTTACGAAGTTTGCGCAGCTCTTGAGCTGGGAGCTGTCGAGTATCGGCGAGCAACTGACCGAGGCACAGCGCGAACTTGCCCAAACGGCTGCGGCGTTTGCAACTGCCGATAACCACGCGCGTCGGAATTCGGCGCACGGGAACGATGCCGCAAGCGCGATCGCCACGGGCGTGCGTGAAATGCTGCACGCGCAAGTTTCGGCCCTGGCGACGAAATTGGATGTGTATTTTCAACAGGAATTCACGCGGCGGCATGGAGGTCTGGCGGCGGGGCTGGCGCAGGGCGCGGAGTTTCACAAAGAGCTGGCGACGGCGATGCACGTGCAGGCGCGGGCCGCGGTGCTGGACGTCGTTCGCGCGGCTGGCATCGGCCAGAAGATGCTGGCAAAGGATTCCGGCGACGATCGTCATGATCTGATGCGAGCCTGCCTGGCTGACGCCACGCCGGGCCTGATGGCTTGTGGCGGCGATCGGCGGCTGCTGATGGTCACCTCGGAACAATCGGACGCGGGGCCGCTGGCGCAGGCCGTTACCGAAGTCACCAGTCGGGCTCCTTCGCTGGTGGTCGATCCAGCGGGTGAACCGGTGCTGTGTTACGAAGTGGCAGGAATGCCGCTAACAAACGCCGCGGCGTCGCTCGTCGAGAATCAACCGCATTGCGCACAGTTGGCGGCACGACTGCACACGCGTTGCGACATCGACTGGCTGCCGCTGACGTACGACGCGTGATCAAGGGACGATTACTGTACAAGAGTGCGAGTGTTCCCCCGCATGCTTCGTCTAGTCGACGACGATCACCTTGAACTCGGCTGAGTTGGTCTTTAGTTCTGGGGCATACATGCCCGATCCACGGGCCGGCAAGGCGCTGAACCGGCCGGGAGTTTCTGCCCGCATGCGATACGAGACGCTGTGTTTTCCGCGCGCGAGCGAGCGCACGAAGAATGCAACCCGGTTATCGCGCAACTCGGTGTAAGCGCCTAGTCCGCCGGCACTGTAGCCGCTGCGGACTTCTTCGGGTTCAAAGCCGGCCGGCTTCATGTCTTCGAAGAGCAAATACTCGTAATCGTTCTTGCTGTCGATGACGAGCTCGATTTCCACGCAGTCGCCGCTGGTGAGGCTGGCCAGATCGAGAATCTCACGGCGTTCGAGTTTCTCGACGCGCTGGTCGATGGCTTGTCCTTGCGGGCCGGCTACCTTTACGTTTTTGTCGGCCGGTACGAGCTTGTAGTAGTGACGTTCGACTTTGATCTCGAGCCCGGCGGCGGCTATGGGGTCTTCCAGCGTGAAGTTGGTGAGATAGGCGTTGTAGTAGAGCGGGCCGCGGCCGCGCTTGCGCAGTTCGATCGTATGCTCGCCCGACTCGACGCCTTCGCGCTCGAGGACAAGCGAAGCGTCAAAAGTGAACAGATTTTCAGCCGTGATCGAGACTTCTTTGCGTTTGAGGCCGTCGATCCACAATTCGATGGTCATATCCGGCGCGGACTCGCCGCTGGCGCGCCAGAACTCGGCCAGCGCGGCGACGCACAGGGCCGTGTCGCGCGTCGAATTCCAATAGGTGCCGTGCTTGCGATTGTTCAACAGGTACTTGGCCAGCCGCGCGGTCACGTCTGCTTGCGGGCTGGTGCGCACGAGAAGCTTCAGGTAATAGGCCATGGCCTCGACGTCGCTGCCGTACCAATTCCACCAGGCGTTCCCCTCGGGCAGGCGCAAATAAGCCGTCTGATTCTCGTCGTCTTGCACGACGTACTGCTCGATATTGCGCAGGATCATTGCCAACCGCTCGTGCTGGCCCAGTTTGTCGAGTGCCAGGCCCAGGAGTGCCTTGGCATAGATGGCCAATTCGGTGCGATCGCGATACAGGGCGTCTTGCATCGGATCGCTCGCGATTCCGCCATCGACCAGCACCATGTAAACCAGCGTGTCGACGTTGTCGGCCTTCTCTTTATAGGGAGTCTTCTTGCTGGGGGCGCGACCGAGCAGACGAAGCTGCTCGTCCTGATACTGGGTGAGCCAGGCCAGGCCGCGGGCCAGCATTTCTGGTGGTACCACGGCGCCGGCCGCCTGGGCCACTTGCAGACCGTGTACCACGGTGGCCGTGGTGTGTGGCCACGATCGTTCGCCCCAGCCAGAGAACCAACCCCAGCCGCCGTCCGAGACCTGCATCTCGGCCAAGGCCTGCACTCCGTCGGCCACCATGCGGCGGACTTCTTGCTCGTCGAAGACCGGATTGCGCTCGAATCGGTGTCCGCCGCCGGCGCGCTGTGCGGGGGCACCGATTTCTTGCGCGTTCAGGTTGGTGCGTTTCTCGCGGATATCGGCCAGGTTCAGCTTCATGTCGACCAACACACGCTGGGCGACGACCGTGGGCAGAAACCGATTCAATGTCTGCTCGGTACAGCCATAGGGATAGTCGACCATGTAGGGCAGCGCGTCGACCAATGCCCCCGCCAGAGTTGGCGAATAGCGGATCTCGAGCCGCGATTGCTCCACGCGGCGCTTATCCGGCACGCGGATCGTGAATTTGCCGAGACTATCGTCGGGCCGGATCGCGCCGGCAAAGCTTTCGGTCTTGAACATGCCATGCACATAGGCCGGAAAACGCATCTCGACCGCATCCGACTCTTCGTCGGTGAGGGCTTTCATGCGCACCACGGCCTGGCCTTCGCCCGCGACGCGAACGCGCCAATCCACACGCTGTTCACCGCCGGCCTCGATTGTTACGGTGCGTACCAGGTCGTCGAGCGGGCTGAGCACCGGGCCATCGAGATCGAGTGCGACCTGCACGCTTTTCGACGTGGACAAATAGTTGTGCACGTTGGCCGAAAGCACGACTTCGTCGGTCTCGACAAAGAACCGTGGAGCTTGCATTCGCACCAGCAGATTCTTGCGGGTGACGACCTCGGCGTCTCCTTGCCCCACGCGCGTGCCCGAGCCGAGTCCCCAGACTTTTACTTTCCAAGTGGTGAGATTCTCGGGCATTTTGAAGCGCACCGTGGCGGTGCCATCCGCAGCGGTCGTAATCGCGCCGGCCCAGAATGCCGTATCGGCAAAGTTCGAGCGGACGGTGGGCTCGACCAGCGCGGATGCCAGAGATTGTGTTTTTTCGTCGGCACCGAAATCCCCCTGCCTATAGTGAACCAGTGGTTCGCTTGTAGGAGCAGGCGCGGCCGATAGCATCATTGGGGACGCGCGCATGAGACGACTTCCTGCTAGGCCTCCTTCGCTTAAAGTCGTGCGGTCATAGTCTTCGTTGGCCTGATCACCGTCTTTGTCGATTTGCTCATCCGCCACACCGCGACCAAAGATGCCCAAGTTCTGCATAACCGGTTGACCGGATTTGACCAGGTTGTGGCCATTCCATTGCAGGCTTGATTCGCTCGTGGGGTAATGGCTGCGCCGCCACTTCCAGAAGAACTCTTTGATATTCTGCACGTTCGATCCGCCGGCGATGTACTCGACGCTCTTGTCATAGACTGCCACGACGGTCGAGCCAACAAACGGCTGGCCCAGGAAATCGGTCAGCTTGAAGCGCACTTCCGCCTCTTGGCCCGGTTTATAGTCGGCGGCCGAGGGCTCGACGGCCACGTTCAACACGCGCGACTCGGGCGGGACGACGATCTCGCGGGTTTCGGTATAGAGTTGACCGTCGGCCACGGTGACCGCTTCGACGAAGAAATTCGGCATGTCCTTTTGCGCGACCGCGAACTCTTCGACGGTGCTTTTGCCTGAGAGGCGGATAACTTTGGGCGCAAGATAGCTGCCGTTCGAGGGACGGAGAAACAAGAGCACTGTGGCATCCGCCTTGTCGACGTTGATCAGCAGGCGGACTTTGCCGCCCGGCTGATATGCGCGTGCGTCGGCGACCAATTCCAGATGATTAAATCGAAAACCGGCACCGGTAAAACCTTGGCCGCGGACGGTGAACAGGTAGCCCCCTTCGATCGTGTGCTCCGCAGCATCAGTCACCTGATACGACAGGCGGTACTGGCCGGCTGCCGCGGCCGCGAGCTTTTGTGCGGCGTGTCCCTGGTCGTCGGTATCGAGATTCCAATCCTGCACGGCGGTTTCGATTGGCTTGCGCGCGGCATCGTAGGTGATCTTGTAGAGCGTCAGCTTGCCGGCCCCTTGAACCGGTTGCCGGTCGAGCGTATGCGCCGAGAAACTGGCTTGGATCGTGTCCCCCGCACGGTAGAAGCCGCGATCGACCCAGGCCACGACCTGAAACGGCCGTCGGGCCACCAGCACACGGCCCGAACCGACAATCGTGCGGCGCGATTCATCGACGACTTCGGCCGTGATCTGATATTCCTGATCCGCATCGCCGTGCAACTCTTTGGCGAGCGTCGTGTCAATGTCGATCGAAACGGTGCCATCGGGTCCGACCGGCACCTCGGCCTCGGCCACGATTTCCGGCGGTTGGTTTCGGACCGGCCACCACGAGGCGACTGGTCGCCGGCAACCCCACTCGCGCCAGCCTGGGTACCACGCGTAGTCCGACGCATACCACCCGTAGCCGGTACCGTAGAGCCAGTCCCAAGCGCCGACAGGGAACCAACGCTCGGTATAGCTCGTGCGCAAGACTTTGTAGCGGACCTTGGCGTGCGTTACCGGCGCGCCGAAATAATAGCGCGCTTTGACCGTGGCCGTGATCTTGTCCCCCAGCATCACGGGCGTCTTTGGTGCGTCGACCGTGACTTCGAACTCGGGCTTCTTGTACTCCTCGACGCGGAAGCTGCCGCCGCCGTGGTTCTCGATCAGCAGCTGATAGACTCCCAGCATGGCGTCAAGCGGCAGCGGATACTCGCCGTCGATGCCGCCATATTCGTCAGCCGTTACCTCGCGTTCGACGAGCTTGTCTCCGCGCGGATTGACGATTTGCACTTTGAATTTCTGGCCGGCAAAGCTCGAACCGTCGGCATCGTATTGCGCTTGGCGAATCCAGAATTTGTATTTTGCCGTCTGAGCCGGCCGATAGACGGGCCGATCGGTGATCGTGAAGACCTTGGTGGCGTTGTATTGCTGATCGGAATAGTTACCGTGCCAGGCGTTGGTAAAGCCGAGGAAAGCGAATCGGCCCGAGCCGGCCTTGGCAGTAATCAGCCAGGAATAATCGGCGCGATTTTGTGGTGCATCGACGAGCACCTGGCCCGTGGCATCGGTCTGATAGGTGGTGTTCGACGTTTCGACTTGGGGACGGTTGCGGCCCGCTTGCTTCATGTGGTAACCGAACAATTCCAGGGTCGCGCCGGCCAGTGGCTGCCCTGTCACGGCATCGGCCACATAGTAGTAGGTCTGGCCGGCCATCGGCTTTTTGACAATCGCGGTGTCGGCCACCCACAGCACGATACGGCTGGTGTTGCCGTCGGCCATGGTCGCTGTAACCAGGTAGGCTCCGGCCTTCGTCAGCGGAGTCTTTACCGTAATGCGCTTGTCGAAGTGCCGGTCGCGTGGCTCCATGTCAAGATCCCAGGCTGCGACCTGCTTGCCGACGTATTGCTTCTGGTCTTGTTCGACCAGGCGATAGCCGATGTCCCCCACGTTGATCTTTTGCCAGTCGAGCTGCGGCTGGTTCGAGCGAAGATAGGCCTTTACGTCGGCCAGCAATTTTTCGACGTCGATCTGCTGGGCCGCGAAGTGGACCTTGCGTCCGTTGCGGAAAAGAAAATCAATCGTCGCTCCCTGCCCGGCCGGTTGCGTGGCGATTCCCTCGAATTGGCCCCAATTGCCCGTGATTTGTGTCAGTCGCTTGGTACGCACTCCGGCAGTGCCGGCGCCGAAATTTTGAATGAGCTGGTGCCAGTATTCGGCGGCGCGAGGGTATTGGCGGCGATTCTCGAACTCTTCGGCCAAAGCCGTGAGAGCATTTTCGGCCTTGCCGGCCGTCGGTTCGGCCACGATCTGCTGATAGATTTTCAGGTAATTGAACTCATCAGGCAGCGTGAAGCGGCGAATGCCGGTGGCCAAGCGGGCGATCGTTTCGGTCTCGGCTAAGGAATCGAGCGCATAGGTGCTACCGCGCGACTGCGCGTCGTCGTTCGCGCCGCGTGCTGGCCAGGGGCCCTGCTGGGTAAGCGTTTGCACGCCGAACTGGCTTTGGCAGAAACCGGCTAATGCCCAGCGGGCATCGTTGCGTCGCGCGGGAGCCAGCTCGGCGGCGCGGGCCAATGCCCAACGCCATCGCTGTCCATCGTTCTCGGCTGCGTCGAAGCTGCCTGGCACGTGGTAATAGAGGGGCTGGCCGTCGGACTGAACGGGGGCACCACGGGTAGGGCTGCCGTAATACCAGCCGGGCTCGTAATCAGGCAATTGACTCAGATCCGTAAGGTATTGCAGCCGCCAGGCTTCGCCGGCGTTGCGTGCATCCAGCAGGCCCTGTGCAAAGGCAAAAAAGAATTCCGCCGCAGCCGCGGTGTCTGGTTCTTCTTTCACGAGGGGCAAAGCCTGGACCATCAATTGAAGTGCGCGCAGGCGATCGCGCGCGGTGGCGCTCACGGCTTGCCCGCCGCCTCGTTTTTGGCCGCGCTCGAAACGACCTGCGACCAGGAAGCCTTGATGGACGACGTTGAGATAGCTATCGGCCGCGGCTTGCAGTAATCGCCAATTTTGGGCGTGAACTTGTATGGCTTGTTCGCGGAGGGCGTCGATCTCGTCGACGCGTCCCAACTGCTCGAGACAGGCGATGGCTTGCCGCAGATCGTTGGCGACTTCGCCTGGCGATGTTTGCGGGTCGAGTGCGCGGCGACGGAAGCCTGCCAGGGCGTCTTGATAATTCCCTTCGCGCATGAGCTTGTCGAGCATGTTGCGATCCTGCTGTATCGGTTCGAGAAACGCGGCAGCGGCCAACAGGCTCGAGAGTGACAGGGCCAATAGCGCCAAGAGAAGTGAGGTTCGATTCATGGCGTGCCCTTTTGTTCCGTAGAGCGGTGATGTTGGCGATCGAGCGATGCGTATGCACTTGCGGCGCGCTGAGCCCGGCGGACTTCTACCAGAGTTGCTGCTGACGAGAGATGTTGCGTGCCTCCTGTGCTTAGACGGGGGAGAGTCGTGGCGCGTTCCTTCCTGCGCCTTGCGATTTCTGAAGTTTCCTGCTGCGACACACTACGGGCAATGCGAGATGTCCGCCCGTGACGCGCTTTCTGCCGCGGCCGGCGTGCATGGTAGCCGTCGGCGGCCAGGGATGGGCCTGGGTGGAAATGGTCCCCTGAGAAAATCAGTCTTGACAAAATACGATACAAATGTACACTAGTGCTAGCATAGTGTAATGCCATGAAAGATAAGCACTTACCCTCGCACAAGCAGCAGGTGCTGGCCCAATTGCAGCAGCAGTTGGAGCGGTTTTCGCTCGATCGTCGCGGCGGAGAAGTGGTGGTTTCGACCGGTTGTCAGGAGTTGGATCAGACGTTGCCGCAGAAGGGGCTGTGCCGCGGCACGCTGGTGGAATGGCTTGCGCCTGGGCCCGGCAGCGGGGCCGGAAGCTTGGCCTTGGCGGCAGCCCGGGAGGCGTGTCGGCACGGAGGACCGTTGGTGGTGATCGATCGTGCGGCTTGTTTTTATCCGCTGGCGGCGGTGCAGTCGGGGGTGGCGCTGGATCGTTTGATTGTCGTGCGTCCGGAAAATTCGGCGGACGAAATTTGGGCCCTGGATCAATCGTTACGTTCGCCGGGGGTGGCGGCTGTGTTGTGCTGGAACGAGCGGCTTGCGCCACGTGTCGGACGGCGCATGCAACTGGCGGCAGAGGCTGCGCAGAACATCGGTCTCTTTGTGCGTCCGGTCACGGTCCGGGGGGATCCTTGCTGGGCGGACGTGCGATTTCTGGTGACACCGTTGCCGTCGGCTGGTCAGCGCCGCTTGCGCGTCGAACTGCTCAGCCTGCGGGGAAATTCGGGGCGGCAGACCTTGGATTTGGAACTCGACGATGAGACGGGTGTTGTGCGTCTGGCTTCCACGGTGGCCGCTACAGCATTGGCACGCCGCGCAGCGCGAGGCTAGTTCCGCCTCGGGCAAACATTCATTAGCAGCGCAGCAGCAGGTTCCTGCAAAACAGGCAGGCATCGCCGCCGCTCTCTACACACAAAGTGCGCGAGGAGGACAGCAGATTGTTTATTGCTCGTCGGCTGCCGAGGCACGGGGGATCCGGCCCGGCATGCCCGTGGCCGAGGCCACGGCTCTGTCCGCCGATGCGCGTGCGGTCTCGCTACGCTTGGAGCGCTACGATGCCGGCGCAGCGCGCACGGCCCTGGTGACGTTGGCCTCGTGGTGTGATCGCTTCAGCCCCGTGGTGGGCTTGGAAGAGGGAGAGCATCCGGAAAGTCTGCTGTTGGATGTCACGGGATTGGGTCCATTGTTTCAGGGAGAGCGTGGGCTGATCGAACGCGTCGCCCGGGAGTTCTGCCGGCAAGGTTGGCAAGCTTGCCTGGCGCTGGCGGATACGATCGGCGCCGCCTGGGCCTTGGCGCATTACGCAGCCGAAGATGCAGCCGCCGAACGAGGTGGGCTGCTGGTGCCAGCCAGCGAATCTTTGGCCAGCGCGGCCCAATTGCCGATCGCTGCCTTGCGCCTCGGGCAGGAAGAGACGCAACTCTTGCACGATTTGGGTCTGCAACAGATCGGGCAATTGCAGACGTTGCCTCGGTCGGCCGTGGCGGCGCGCTTCGGACCGGAATTGCTGCGGCGCTGGGACCAGCTCAACGGGACAGCAGAGGAGATGATCCGTTCGGAAGGATGTGCCTCTTCGTTAACCGCCAGTTGGTCGTGCGAACAGCCAATCGCGCGCGGGGACGTGATCGAGGCGATCATCCAGCGTTTGCTGGAGCAACTGACACGAACGCTGGCCGATGAGCAGCGCGGCGTCCTGCGGTTGGAGTGCCGGCTGCAAGGAATCGGCCGCATGAACGTGACGTTTTCTCTCGGGCTATTTCGCCCCAGCGCCGCGCCGGGCTATCTGTTTGATCTGGTCCGTCTGAAGCTCGATCGGCTGAGGCTGACCGAACCAGTCGCGGAGATCCACCTGGCCGTGACGATGACCGAGTTACTGGAGTGCCGGCAAGGGGAACTGTTCGCAACATTCGCAGGCCGTGACGATCCGCGCGAATTGGCGCGGCTGGTCGATCGGTTCAGCAGCCGCCTGGGACGAGAGTGCGTGCTGCGCGCGGTCCCTTCGAACGATGCGCAACCGGAGCAGGCGTGCTCTTACCGGCCGTTGGTCACGGAAAAAACGGGCCGAGAACTGGCTCGCGGGGCAGGGGGGCACAAGAAGGGCACGCGCAGCGCGGATCGACTTTCTCCCCAGCGGCGGGGCGGCTCGGCCGACCGCGACGACCGGCGTTTCAAATGGTCGCAACGTCCTTTGCGATTGGCCGCACAGCCGGTGCCGCTGGCGGTAACGGCGGTGGTGCCTGACGGTCCGTTGTTGTGGTTCACGCTGGCGGGCAGGCAACATCGCATCGCGCAGAGCTGGGGACCCGAGCGGATCGAAACCGGCTGGTGGCGCGGCCGCACGGTGCGTCGCGACTATTACCGCGTAGAAACCGTCGATGGTCAGCGGCATTGGTTATTCCGCCGCTTGACCGACGGGGCATGGTACTGGCACGGCGATTTTGAATGACGAAAAAGTGATTCACCACGGAGGCACAGAGACACGGAGATGCAGGGCACTGAGAAGAATGTTAATTCGGGATGATAAGAAACGGTGCAGATGATCTGCGCTGTGGCGTGCAGGCAATGGGGAGAATCGATGTTGAAGCACGAGCAATTGACAGCGGACATCATTGGGGCGGCCATTGAAGTGCATCGTGCCCTAGGACCCGGCTTGCTGGAATCGGCCTATGAGGAATGCCTGCACCAGGAGCTTTTGCTGCGAGAGCTTTCTGTGCAAAGGCAGGTTTCACTTTCCGTCGTTTACAAAGGAGTAGCACTCGATTGCGGCTATCGAATGGACTTGATCGTAGCCGGCGCCATCGTTATCGAACTGAAGTGCGTAGAATCGCTCTCTGCTATCCACGAAGCTCAATTGCTGACCT
>DASXEJ010000332.1 GCA_036490175.1 Pirellulales bacterium
TGGCAGAATTGCAAAGATACGGATTCCACACCCACCTCGATCGGCCATAGTTATGTGGATATTGCCGTGCGGGCGGATCAAAAATCGCCAATTCACTTCACGTTCTACTGGCCAGACACATTACGCTGGGAAGGCCAGGACTACGTGGTCGCCGTCACGCACACGGATTGAGCGCGAACGCACGCCTTCGCTACTCAAAATCCCCCTCCCTGACGGGGAGGGGGTCGGGAGAGGGGTCAACCGCACAGCACCCCTCCCCCCTTGGGAGAAGATGGTAACCGTCCACCGTTCGTGGTTCGCACGCTCGGTGCGGCTATTGCGAGAAACCAATGGACGATTCTTGCGCCAAGCGCGCTGTCGCCCCGTAATGCAGTGACACGGTGACGGTCTTTTCCTGCCAACTGACCGACGGGTGCAAGGCCAAGGCGTTTTGCCCGTTCTTGGCCGTGGTCGCAAGGGCACCGCTCTCAGCCGGACGCAGCAGGTGCATGCCCGCCAACAGTCGATTCACGTTCAGCGGCTCGCGTGGCAATCGTAATACGAGGGCCGGGGGCGGTTTAATCGCCGTGACCTGGTACTCGGCATAATGTTCCAAGGTGTCTCGACCCCGCGAGACGCACAGGCAGTCCGCTTCGCTGTGAAAACGAACCTTGTGCCACCGTGCCCGTTGCTCGTCGGTGGCAGCCGCCAGATGTTCGGCAAGCGCGTGGTTCATGGCTTGGGCCAACGCTTCGACCTCGCGATCGACGGCCACTTGCATGGCCGCCGCCACGTGAGCCGAACACTCGGCTTCGGCCGCTTGCTGACTTTCTTGCACGCGTCGCCGCGCAATTCGTTCCGTCAAGCGGCCGATCAGGCGCGGTTGCTGGGCCGAGACTCCCTTGCTGACAAGCGTCGTCGTCGCCCGGCATTTGGCCCCTTGAGTGGTCATGCCCGTATGATCTAGGAACAGTTGTTTGGTGATAACGAATCGCGTGGTGGCGTCACTATCGAGCCGCACGCCGTGCGTGCTTCCAGAGCCGATCATGCGGGCCGTTCCTTCGATGCGCATCTCGAGCGCTCCGCGATCGGCGTTGGCCACGGGCGCGATTTGCAGAACGCCATCAACATGAGCCTGACCTTGGACGGGCACTTCGAGCAGCACATCGCGAAACGGTCCCTTGACGGAAAGTTTCGAGGAACGCCCGCAGGCCAGCACCTGGCTCGACATCCGGCAGTCGAAGTCATCCAAGCAATCGGCCAGCGTTAGCAAGTTAGTCGTGCGCTTGTGGAACCGGGCGGGAGCACCGGGGTCGCTGTAGTGAATTCCCAGTTCCATTGAGCCGGCCGATCGGCTGGGCCGCGCGGCATTTTGATTTGTCACAGCGGACTTGCGCACCGCGTCTTCTGCCTGCGCGATTTCTGGTAGCCAAGCGGCGTCACCCACAATGAGCAGAATTACAAATCCGATCTCACGAACCAGCAGCATTCCCTGCCGCGACTGCGGACGAACGGCTCGTGAGGATGCGTAGCAATGATCAGTTACCCGGCAGAACATAGGACGCCTCGGTTTCTCTTCGGCGCTTGGACAATCATTTGCCTTCGCGCTACTGCGATAGGAACTAAATGCCCCCTCTCCAAGGGGCAAACTGTTTTTGTTTTCGTGACGTCTGCTGAGTTTCGACAGATGATGTTTTTTGAACAAACGAGTCGGCAGACGTATTACGCAAACGCAATGCCGTAGCGCGCAGCACAAACCGGCAGCCGCGTGACAAGTTGAAGACTTTAACGGAGTTCCGAGATAAGAATGGCGCGAACGCGCTTGCCTCTTTCCACACTATTTAGCGCGGCGGTCGGTGCATAGACCACAGTTGCGCTTTTTGCAGCCAGTCGCCAGCGGAAGTGCTCGTGCGGTTATTCACGAGCATTTGGCTCGTGCAATCTTTCACGAAGTTGCACGCGCGACCGGAACGCAGATTTAGTTGCCGCAGCCCGGCATAGCGTCACATGGCGCGGGCGCGATGGCATGCCCCTTGGGCAACGCACGAGAGTGTGCCGATTACTTTGCGGCGGCCTGGGCCGCGGCGGGTGGGGCGGGCGCGGCAAGCCCGGGCGCTGCCCTGAACGAGGTTACGAGGGCACCGTCGGCGGTGTTCCAGACGCGCACCTCGCCATCGAAGCTACCGGTCGCCAGCCGTTTTGAGCCGTCGTGATAGGCCATCGAATAGACCCAGTCGGCATGCCCCTCGTAGTTGCGGACCGGCTTGCGCTCGGCCGCTTCGAATTGCCGGGCCGTCTTGTCGGCCGAACAGCAAAAGATCTGACCCGCCTGGACGACGATATCATAGACTTCCTGTCCAAAGCCGGCGATCTCGCCGATCTTGGCCGCGTCGGCCGGTTTCCACACGTGTACCTTTTTGTCACGCCCAGTCGATAGCACCTGGGTTGAATCGGCGTTGAAGGCCACGCCAAACACTTGTTCGCCATGCCCAGGATAGGTGACCAACGACTCGCCGGTTGCGGCGTCGAACATTTTGGACGTTTTGTCGCGGCTGGCCGAGGCGATTCGGGTGCCGTCGTGATTCCAGGCAATTGCCATTACCCAGTCGGCATGGTCCTCGATCACCCGTTCTTCTTTGCCGCTGGCGACGTCGTACAGGCGGATCGAGCGGTCGGCTCCGCAGGCTGCCAACCGATTGCCGGCCGGGTTGAACGCCACGCCCCAGGCCACATCCGGCATCGATCCCAGGTTGCGCACCACGGTCCCTTGGGCCGGGTCGTACAGCGTGACTTCGCCCGATTGGCCGGGCGTGCCGCCCGCGGCCGCTAGCAATGTGCCGTCCGGGTTGTAGGCCAATCCCAACACCCGCTGCGGCACGTTCTTGATGCGCCGCACGAGGGAGCCATTCGTGGGATTCCAGATTGTGATCTCGTTATAGCCGCTGGCGGCCAACTCCTGGCCGTTGGGGCTAAAGGCCAGCGCCGTCACCGGAACCGCGACACGATAGCTCTCCGGAGCGTCCGGATGAGGCAGCCGCGGAACGATCGATGCCAGGGGTGCCTTCGGGTCGGGGGCGTCGAATTTTGCCCCTTCTTCGATCCAGCGCTTGATCGTCGCGATTTGTTCAGGCGACAGCGGGTCGCCGTCCTTGGGCATTCGTTCGTCCTTGTCGGTCGAAGAGATCAACCGCAACAGCTCGCTCTCGTCGGCCTTGCCGGGCGTGACCGCGGCCGAGGTGCTGGCCCCCGGCTTGAGCAACGATTCAAACGTCGTCAGCTGGTAGTCACCTTTGGGGTCGGCCGCTCCGTGGCAGGCCAGGCACTTTTGCACCAGGACCGACGCCACGTCCTTCGAGAACACCACCGGCGCCGCAGCCGGCGCGGGTTCGTCGGCCTGCACGGCGTTACACAGCAACGTGCCGCACAAAATTGCGCCAAGAATTGCTAGACAGCCGGCCGGCAGATGGGAAAAACCGCTCGTAAGCATACGTCGAACCTCTCGCCTATGCACCGCGGCGGCCGGGGCAAAATCCGAATTGCGTCCCGGCTGGAAATAACCGCCTGCCGCCCCTATTAGTGTTGAAACAAGAACTCGTTGGCGTTCAGCAGCGCCCAGCAGACATCCTCTAGCCCGCGCATACGGTCTCCGCTGGCGGTGATATGCTTGCTGGCGGCTCCTAACTCGGCCTCGCTCGGCGGACGCGAGAGCGCGGCCAAATACAGCTCGCCCACCACGTCGTTGTCGCTCTTGCCACCGGTAACGAGCGTGCGCAACCGGTTCTTCTCGTCGCGAACCTTGGAGTGCACCAGCGGGCCGTTGATCATCTGCAATGCCTGCGACAGATTCGAATCGCTGGAACGCTCGCACTGGCAGGCCGTCTCGCGGGCTGGCTGGCCAAAGACCTTTAGGAAGTAGTTATCCACGTCTGGGCTGGGCAGCTGCGTGGCCCGGGTCCCCTCCGGCAAGCCGGCGAATTTTTCGGCCACGCCGGTCACCCGGCAGATCGCGTCGAGCAACTGCTCGGCACTCAGCAGGCGCGTGGTGGCGTGCGAAAAATACTTGGTGTCCATCCGGTTGAAATCATTCTTGCGCGAGCTGAGCTGATACGTGCGGCTGTTGAGGATCGTCCGCATGGTGTGCTTGCGATCGAATCCGTGCTGCACAAAATCCTTGGCCAGATGATCCAACAGCGCCGCGCTCGACGGCGGATTCGAATCGCGGAAATCGTCCACCGGCTCGACCACGCCACGCCCCAGCAAGTGGCCCCACATGCGGTTGACTTCCACCTTGGCAAAGAACGGATTGTCCGGCGCCGTCAGCCAGCGTGCGAAGGACTCGCGGCGATCTTCATCACCCGGCACGTCGGCGTCCCCCTTCAGGGGGAGCCAGGGCTTCATCTGTTTGCCAGTGCGCGGCTGGGTCACTTCGCCGCTGCGCGAAACCCACACTATTTGCTCTTCGGCCGTCATGCCCGGCTTCTTCTGAATGCGATTGAAGAAGGCGCCAATGCCGTAATAGTTGTCTTGCGTCCAGCGCTCGAACGGATGGTTGTGGCACTTGGCGCACTGAATGCGAATGCCCAAGAACAACTGCGACGTCGTCTCGGTGCAATCGTTGGTGTCGGCCGCCGTGCGAAAGAAATTGGCCGCCGGATTGGCATACGTGCTGCCATCGGCCAGCAGCAGCGTCTGGGCAAACTTGTCGGCCGGCATGTTGTCACGCAGGGCCGCCACCAACCAGCGATGGAACTTGTGTACGCCCGACGGCGTGACCTTGTTGCCGCGCAGCCGCAGCAGGTCGGCCCATTTCATCGCCCAGAAGTCCGCATACTCGGGCCGTTCAAGCAGGGCGTCGACCAGCTTGGCCCGCTTGTCGGCCGACTGGTCGGCTAGATAGGCTTGTGCCTCGGCCACGCTGGGCAACTCGCCGATCACGTCCAGATAAACGCGTCGCACGAATTCTTCGTCGTTGCACACTTCCGAGGGCAAAATCTGCAATTGCCGCAACTTCTCGAACACATCGTGATCGACGAAGTTGTTCTCGGCCGGATCGTTCCACTTGAACCCTTCGATGTCTTTCAGGAACACGAGCGAGGCGGTTTCCATTTTTTCCAGGTACCGCACCAGGATCGCGCTCTCGCCACGATCCAGTCCCACGACCAGGCCGTTGTTGTCGACCGTGGCCACACTCTCGTCCGAGCTGGAATAGCAGGCGATGTTGGTAATGTCGCGCACGCTGCCGTCCGAGAAGTTAGCGAGCACCAGCATTTGCTGTGTGTGCGCCGGACGGCGCAGCACTCGCTGCCGCGGATAGACCTCGACTTTGACACATTGGGGTGCGTCGGCCGGATCGGCCTGGCAACCCTGCGCGATCCAATCGTGCAGCAACTCGTAGCTGGGGTCAGTCTTCTTCAAGCGGCGACCGCCGCCGTGCGCGATCTCCATTAGCGGCTTGCGCAACAGCAAGCTGGAGTCTGGTTCGTAGACGTTGGTACGGCGATTGAAAGCCTCGCGTACCAGGGTCTCGGTATCGACGACCGGATCGTAGGCCCGCAACGACAGGCGGAAGCCCCCCTTGCCGCTGGGGGAACCGTGGCAGGCTCCCATGTTGCAGCCTTGCTTCGAGAGTGCGACCAGCGTGCCATATTGAAAGGACACGTTCTCCGGCTTGCCGAAGTTGCTCACCTCGACGGCGACTTTGGCCGTCTGGCCACCGACGGTGACCGCGATCTCGGCTTTGCCGTCGCCCACCGGCACAGCCACGCCTTGCTCGACACGGACGACCTGCTCATTGTTCGAGGCGAATTGCGCGGCCCGGGTCAGATCTTGGACTTCTCCGCCGGCATAAAAGCCACTGACCAGGATGTGCATCCGGCGCTGCGGCGTCAGCAACTGAATCGAGGCCGGCTGCACTTCGATCCGTTCGGGCGTGCCCACCACGATCGGGGCGAGCTGCACGTCGCCAGCCTGTGGTTCGGCCACGGCGCCGCGAGTACACGCCAGCACTACAGCCACCAGCGCCGCGCAACGCATCGCCTGGATCGAGAGCTTGTTTATGTGCCGCATCGCATCTCCTTCGCTTTGCTGCTGCGGGTCACCTTGCCGAGCAAGAGTTCCCCGCGCGACGACTTTCTGTTCTTCAAATGTTCGACATTCGCACGCGTCGCCACCCAAAGGGGCGTTGGCGCCCGTAGCGTGCCCTTACGGCCGGGTGATCTCCAGTGTCACCGGATCACTCTCCAAGCTGATCGCACGATCTTTGACTTTGGTCGTGGCCGTTAGCGCGAGCGCTGCTTTGCCGGCGTAGGCGTCGGCCGCGGCTGCGAGTTCCAACGCCACGTCGTTTTGTCCTTCCGGCACCGTCACTTCGGCCGGACCCGTTATGCCTGGTGGCAGCGAGCGAAAGCGAATCGTGACCGGGCCATTGGCGTCGCCAAAACGGGTCAGCTTCACGCCGATCGTCTGCTTTCCTCCCGCGGCTAACGGGCCGGCGGGAGTAGCTGCCAGCTGAATCGGCTTTACCACGCGTAGCACCAGGTTCTCGATCGCGGCCCGCTGCGGCTGATTTTGGAACGTTGCCGCCGCGGTCACGCGGAACGGATAGTCTCCCTCGGCCATCGCCAGCGGACCCGATAGTTCGATCGTGGCGTCAGGCTTCCCTTTTTCGATCGCCGCGGCCTTGGCCGTCACGCCGGGCGGAAGCCCCTCGACGGCCAGGTCGATCTTGTCGTCGAACTTGTTCAATCGGTTGGCCGCCACCTTGAAACTATTGGTGGCGACAATTTGCGGCAGCGGCACCGTCGTAGCCGGGGCCGAGATCTGAAAGAATTCGGCAAACACCGGACCAACCCCCAGCCCGATCAAGCCGTCCAAATTCGCAGGTGGATAGGCCCAACCGTTGAAGGCCGCCTTCAGCGGAACGAGCGTCGAGGCCACGGTGCGGAAATCGGCCTCGCCGATCTTCGCCTGGCCGGCGATGCGGATATTGGCGCACAACCCCGGCTCGAGCGACGCCGGCAACGTTACCCGCAACACCGTATCTTTGCCCCCTTCGGCAATCGTGTTACCGGCCAAGGTCAGCCCCTCCGGGGCGCCTTGCACAGAGAGAGTGATGGGGCCGTTGTAGTCGCGCCGGGCACAGGTCACCTTAGCCACGAACACGCCCGCCTTGGGCGCTTCGAGCTTTTCGGCTTCTACGGCCAAGGCAAACCCAGCCCGATAAGGCTCCGCCTCGATGCGATAGACATACTCAGGTCCGCCGCGCCGCAGCAGGTCTTCGACCAGCAGTCGATATACGCCATCGGCCGGGGCGGTGAAATCCAGCACGCCTTCATCCCCGGCGGTGTCCTCGGCTTCGGCCACCTGGCCGCCGTCGGCCTTGAGCATCCGCAGGTACAAGTCGCTCGGCGAACCGAGGCTGCGTGTCTTGCCGGTGAAGATCCAACGCTGACCCTGCTTGGCCTCGAACTGGTAATAGTCGCGGTCCTTCGGCACGTCGAAACGGCCATTCAGCGCTGATGGCAAAACCAGCGGCGCCGCGGTCTCGGGTGTGTCGTTCGGTTCAAACTCGATCTGCTCGGTCAATCCATCGGTGGCCAGGTTGACCATCGCCGAGCCTTGTCCGCGCGGAAACCGTGCGGCAATGGCCAATCGATCGGCCGAACCATCACTCGGTATCGGCACGGTGAACGAGGGCAGCTCCTCGGTCGAATATCCGGCCAGTTCGACCTTGGCTCCGCTCCCGCGTCGTCCGCCCAACGGGTATGCAGTCACCGACAGCGGGAAGTTCCCCAATCGCAACCGATAGCGGTGCGTTCCGCCCCCTTGGTACCGGATGTCGCGCAGCTCGAAGTAATAGGTTCCCGCCGCTGGCAGCGTGTAAGCCAACCGGCAGTCGGCCCCAATGCCGGGGGCATCGTCGCTATACGCCAGCTCGCGCCCGCTCGCGTCCAATAGCCGCAGGACTGGGTCCAACGGATAGCCCAAACGTCGGGCCACGACCTCGGCCGTCACCCGCTGCCCAGCCACGCCTTGGAACTTGTAGTAGTCGAAGCTTTCGGCCTCGCACGCGCCGTCGACCGCGCTGGGCAGTGCGAGTTCCTGCGCCGTGGCGATGGTTTTATTGCTGCTGTTGTCCAAAGCGCTCGGCAGGTCGTCGACCATTACCAATCGCACGTTCGAGATTCCTTGGCCGGTGGCCAGCCGCAGCCCGTAAATGCCGACAGGCACCGTCGGGGGAACAGTAACCCGATAGCTGACCTGGCCGGCTTCGGTGCCATTCTTTTCCAAGGCCGGGGTCAAAGCTGCTTCGGTGGGCATGCTCCACCACACGCCCGTCGGCGCTGCCAATCCTCCGCCGTAGAAGACCACGTCAGTCGGTTGCCCCGAGATCAAAGCGGCCGGGATCGTGTGGCTGATCGAAGGAGATTGAGCAATCGCCCGGGTCCCCATCACGCCCCAGGAAATGGCAACAAATGCCAGCGCAACGACTGCCAGCAGTCGCGCACGCACTACGCTCGCGATGGATCGAAACGCGCTCATGTGAGAAACCAACTAGGGCCTAATGTGATCGCACTGTCAGGGCGATCGCAGGTCAGCACGGCAGGACAATTCAGGCGGGTTCGTTCGCACCGTGGTCAGCCCAATGCGTTGCACGCATTAAAACTACGGCACCAAATTCGTCGTCGCGGTAGGATTGCTGGTCGTGGTCGGAAGGCGCTTTTTTTCCCCCTCGCGGCACCCTCACTTCCCATGACCTTAAACCGCCGCGCCGGGGGTTGTCAAACAATTACCTGTATTTATGCGTCTATGTGAAGAGGGGTAAGAGAGCGCGCCCCTGGCAGATCGATAGTGGGCGTCCAAAGCGATCCGCCAGCTGCATCGCCGGGTCGATCCCCAAGGCGTGATAGATCGTGGCCGCGTAGTCCTGCGGAGTGGTGGGAAGCTCGGCCGGGTACGCCGCGTGAACGTCGCTGGCGCCGTAGACCGCGCCCCCGTGTATGCCGCCGCCGGCCAGCAGTCCGCTGTAGCAGCGCGGCCAATGGTCCCGCCCAGCACTGCCGTTGGCGATCTGCGGCTTGCGTCCGAACTCGCCGACCCAGGCTACGATCGTCTCGTCCAGCAGGCCCCGTTGTTCCAGATCCGAGAGCAGGGCGGCCAACGCCTGGTCGGCCGGCGGTATCAGGTCGTCCTTCAAGCGGTTGAAGTTATTGCCGTGTGTGTCCCAGAAGTTCCGGCCGTCGTTGTGCCAATTGATCGAGACCAACGACACGCCGTGCTCGACCAACCGTCGCGCCAGCAATACCGACTGCCCGTGAATGTTGCGGCCGTAGGCGTCGCGAACCGCGGCGGGCTCGGCCGAAAGATCAAACGCTTGCCGGGCCGCTGGCGAGCCCAACAACCCGAGCGCCTGTTGCTTGAAACTATCGGTTCCGGCATCGGCCGCCCTCTCGGCGATATGGCGCTGCTGGTCGATCAGCGACAACAGCGATTGCCGGCTCTCCAGACGAGGCAGGTTGATGTCGTCGTGTAGCGCCAGTTCGGTAACGCGCCAGTCCGTGGCATTGGGGTCGCCACTCAACAGCATCGGATCGTAACGCGAGCCGAGCCAGCCGCCATTCTGTCCGGGGGCCCTACCGCCCGGAGCCGCCGGGTGCATGGCCAGCCACGGCAAAGTCACAAACGGTGGAACCGCGCGATCGGCAGGCTGCCCGGTGGACGTTGCGCGCATGCGGGCGACCACCGAACCGACGTGCGGGGTATCACGATTGCTAGGTGGCTCAGCATCACTGTTGATCACCGGCGCCAAGTGGCCGGTCAGTGCCGTGTGGCCACTCGACAGATGCGCCGGATCGCTGTGCGACAAAGACCGCACGATCGCCAGCCGATCCGCGAGCCTGGCAACGCGCTGAAAATGCTCACTGATCTGTACGCCGGGCACGCTGGTGGAAATCGGTCGGAACGAGCCGCGGATTTCGGCAGGCGCGTCGGGCTTGGGATCGAACGTATCGAGCTGGCTCGGTCCGCCCCACATGAACATAAAGATGCAGGCCTTGGCTCGTCCGAAGCCTGCTAATGCCGCGGCGCCTGGCGACGCCGCCATAGCCTGGCGTGCCCACAACGAATCGAGCCCTATTCCCAGGGCGCTCAGGCACCCGGCTTGCAAAATGCGCCGGCGTCCCAACTGCCGCGCCTGAAGAAATTCAGCGCAGCCGTGAACGCGTGCGGTGGATGGTTTCGGGGAAGGCATGGCGGTGGGTCGAAGGTGGCGGGACGCCCGGCAGACCTCGATCGCCGCAGCGACGGAGCAATCCATCCAAGCGCGTTGATTGATTGTAGCAGTCTGTTACAAACCGACACAACAGCTTTCCCGGCCCCGGCCGGCGCGACGGACCATGTGTTGCAACGGACGTCCAGTCGGTCGCCCGGGAAACCTTCTTAATCCGACGCGGGCGTGCCAATCCCGGGCTCGCTTGGCGAACCGCACCGCCGTTCACGTCAGTCGCGGCACCCAGAATTGAACTACTCTTCTAAATGGCGGGGGACCCGGGGCCGACCCCACCCGGTTGCACCCGGGCCGTCAGCACCGATAATGCGGCACAGACTACCTAAGCGCTTCAGCCAGACCCTGCCGATTTCAGGAGAGACCTCGATGATCGTTCGCACCTTCAAGCGGCCCACGGTTATAACAATCTTGACGCTGCTGGCCGGGCTCGTGGTTTCGATCTTGATCAACCAGCCCCCCAAGCCCGCCACCGCGGACGACACCACGGCTTCGGCCTCGGCGCCGTCGGGCGAGCGATTCTTCGAGATGCGGACCTACATTGCCAACGAGGGGAAGCTGGCCGACCTGCACAAGCGCTTTCGTGATCACACGAACCGCTTGTTTCAGAAGCACGGCATGACGCTGGTCGGCTACTGGACCCCCGAGCCCGACGCCAAGGGCGAGCTGACACCCGAAGCCGCCAACACCCTGGTCTACATCCTGGCGTATCCCAGCCGCGAGGCTCGCGAAGCCTCGTGGAAGGCCTTCATGGCCGACCCCGAATGGCAAGCCGCCTACAAGGAGTCGCACAAGAACGGCGCGCTCGTGGGCAAGGTCATCTCGCAGTTCCTCAAGCCGACCGACTACTCGCCCATCAAGTAGTTGAGGCGCTAGTCGGTATCGCGATCGGCCATCAGCAGTTGTCAGCCGCGGGCTGCGGAACATGGCAGGCTGCGCACTCTCGCGCATCAGCATGCTCGCGCATTATCTTTTGCTTGCGACGGCACTCGGGCTGGATAAGCTACGTAACGAGTCTGTGGATCAAGCCCCAAACACAACGCGCGTCGGTCGTAGTTTCCCAACCCATGAACAAGAGGGCATTGCCATGACACCTCAGGAATTGCTTGGCGTCATCGTTCGCGCGTTTGGGATCTTGATGACTTTTTCTGGTCTGGCGGCAATATTCCTTAATCCGATCGTCGGCGTCCTCTATGCTGCTGCCGGCATCGTAGTGGTTTCCATGGCGGACGCGATCGTGCGCGTGGCCTATTGGAGTCCGCGAGGCCGGACGGCGCAGGTCGATCGCTAAGCGACGGGCCTTCAATTCCGAGGGGTGCTGCCGCGGCTGATTTCTCGGCCAGAGGCCGTCGTGGGTTTGCGATAGAATTCGTCGCATGACCGCAGACCCGCCCCTGACCTTCGCGCGGACAGAATTGGACAGAAACCCCCTTATCTCCCGGGAAATCTGCGAACGTCAACGTCAAGGACGTCGTTTTTTTGATCGGTGAATAATTCCATAAATTGAATAATTCGCCCGTCGACAGGGTCAATTTTTTGGGGTATTCGCCCCACACGAAGCGGGATCAAGTGAGAAGCCTGTGCATGATCGGGCTTTTGAATCAGCGAGAGGCGTGGCCGCCCACATCCGGTCGAGAGCATGCGGCCCTACAAAGAGGGGCCGATGCCGGCCGGCTTGCCCGTGGCCGACACCGGGGGCGGTCCAAAGCGGCGCTCGCGGTAGATCTTCAACCCGCGTGCCGCATGGTACAGCCCGCCGCATTCCAGCTCGTACTCTTTGGTGTCTTCCAGCATTTCGCACAAATACGAGACGGCTTCGACGAGCCAGGGGGCGGTCAACTCGTTGTCTGGCACGGCGATCGCCAGGAATTCGAGCGTGTGGCCAGTCGTGCCGATGCGTTGACCGATATCGCCCGTGGATCGCGGCCCATTGAAATAGTCGGACGAGAACGATCCGTCGGGCTGTTGATAGGCTCGCATGATGGCAATGGCGCCCGAAGGTTCGCCATAGACTTTGTCGTAGGCCGCCTTCCAGCCGCCTGTCAGTTCCTTGCCGGGATTGGCTTTTTGGTAACGCTGCAAGGCCACGGTCAGAGCGGTCAGCCGGTGCATGCCGCCGCAGGCACTGCGGCGCAGGTCGGCGTTGGCTTCCATCCCGACGACCCGCTCGATGGTCCAGTCGCTACCGTTCTTGGATTTCCATTGCGCGTCGAGCGGCAGGTAGGCCGTAAAACCCATCAGCGACCAGGTGGCCTCCATGCCGTCGTAGATATCCCATTGGGCCTGCGTGACCAGATCGTGAATCGTATAGGTCTTGCCGCCGACCTTGATGGGCGTGGTATCTGGCAGACCGATGAGGGACAAATAGCCGAGCCACTGATCCTCGTGCCCTTGGCCAGTCTTGCTACCGGATTCGAGAGGTGCCTCGAGCCCCTTGTCCCCCGGAATCAGATTCCAGCCCGACAGCCGACCCCCTTGTTGCAAATAGGCGAGCGCCGACGTCGGCTTGCCCTGGATCTCGAGTTGCAAATCAGGACCAAAAGCCAGGATGCCGTGTACCACCTGCCAGGCGGCGTTGCTTTCGGCCACCAGGTGGCGTCGTGCGGTCAGCGCTACGGCACTATCGATACGATCGCGGTGGGCGTCCCCTTCGGTCGCCAAGGTTTGCTTCTGAGCGGTCGAAGCCCGTGCACGCGGCATATCGTTCTCGCCGCAACCGCTGAGCGGAACCAAGGAACCAATCGCCAACAGCGCACAGATCAGGCGACCACGCGACAGACCGGAACCTTGCGACGCGGGAAGGGAGGGCATGGTGAGTGCTCGCTTGCAGCGCAGGGGGGAGGCTGCGGTTGGGTGGGTCCTTCCACGCGGGGGGAGGGCGATCCGATGCCCTAGAGGGTGGCAATATCTCGCCGCGGGAAACATAGCATGCAGAAGCAACCGAAGCCAATCGACCGGCGGTTTTTGTCGCGCTGGCGCCTGCCCGGACCTTCCCGGACGGGGGAACCCGAGCCAACAGAAGTGCATGACAAGCAATGGGATACAGCGATCCGTGGTCGCCCGGCAACCCGTTGGGGTCACGCTCCGTAGAATAAGGGAGTAGAATCTCCCTCCAACAACCACAAATCTTCAACGAATGACTTCTGGACCTGCGTAGCTCGATGTGAGCATTTTGGCAGGGCCAAGGAAACGGAGTGATACGGCGATGTTCTTTTTTGATATTCACTATTTGATGTATTTGGCGCCGGCGATCTTACTGGCCATGTGGGCCCAGATGCGGGTGCATTCGGCCTATGCCCAGGCACAGCAGCAGCCGGCTCCGTTGAGCGGCGCGGCGGCGGCCCGCCATGTGCTGGACTCGGCCGGTTTGCAAGACGTGCAAATCGAACAGATCCCGGGCCAGCTGAGCGACCATTACGACCCGCGGCAGAAAGTGCTGCGACTGAGCCAGGACGTGTACCAGAGCCGGTCGCTGGCGGCCGTCGGCATTGCAGCCCACGAAGCAGGACATGCGATCCAGGATGCCCGTCATTATGCACCGCTGACGATTCGCAACGCGGCAGTGCCGGTGGCGAACTTTGGCAGCGGCTTTAGCTTCGTGCTGTTTTTTATCGGCATGTTCGCACATTTGCCGATGTTGATCACCGCCGGCATCATACTGTTCGCTGGCGTGGTGTTCTTTCAGGTCGTGAACTTGCCAGTCGAATTCGATGCCAGCAATCGCGCCAAGGAACAATTGGTGGCGTTGGGCATCGCCGACCGGGACCAGATGGTCTATGTGAATCGCGTCCTGAACGCGGCTGCCTGGACCTACGTCGCGGCGACATTGCAGTCGGTCCTGACGCTGCTGTACCTGATCAGTCGTTCCAGCGGCAGCCGCGACTAGCACGGCGCCGCCGGCCATTCATTGCCAGGCGCGCCGCTAGGGGGCCGCGGCGGGCGAGTCGCTCTGTAGGTACTTCATCAAGTCGCGTACCTGGTCGGCATCGAGTTCGTCGAGAATCTTCTCAGGCATGAGGGACTGATTGGCGCGCTCGGTGGCCTCGATCTCGTCCTGGGTCAGAGTCGTGCGCTGGTTCTTCGCGTCGAGGATCGTCACCACAGGCGGCGAGCTTTCCACGATCAAGCCGGTCAGCACCCGCCCATCTTTTGTTTGCACGACGTAGTTGAAGAATTCCTTGCGAATGACGGCGCTTGGGTCGACGATGCTGGTAAGCAGGAAATCGCGATTCTTGCGCTCGGCCCCCGTCAGGTCTGGGCCGACCTTGTTCCCCTCGCCGAAGAGCGTGTGACAGACGCCGCAATGTTTTGCGAACAGTGGCTTGCCGCGCAGCGGATCGCCCGACGTAAGGTTCATCGACACGCTAATGCCGTGGATCCTGGCGCGTTTTTCGGCCGGGGTTGCCTCGGCCACCTGCCCCCAGTGTTTGGTCATGAGCTCGGCGAGCCGTGATTCCTTGAAGAGGGCGATCTGCCGCAACTGAGCGGCCGAGATTTCTTCAGGCTTGAGTTCGCCCCTGTCTACGCTTTCCAGCAATTCCATGGCCCAGGCGGCGCGGCCAGCAAGAAGTGTCTGCGCCCGCACGCGTGCGTCGGCCGGGAATTTGGGCAACTGCGCGAGCACGAGTCGCGCAATACGCGGGTCAGAGAATCGTTCCAATGCCGCTAGCGCTGCCGATTGAATCGCCGCCGGCTCTGCGTCATCAAGCAGCTTGAGCAATGGATCGATAGCCTGCGGCAGTGCTGCTTGTCCGACAATCTCGATCAACGACAGCCGGTCGGCCGTGGGCACGTTGCGATCGGCCAACACGACCAACGCCCGGCCAAGCGCCTCTTCGCTACCAACACGAATTGCAAAACGAAGCGCCGACGGGTTTGTTTCGTGCTCGATCTGCAGATCGCGGACAACCGCCGCTAGCTGTTGAGGAACCGCCTCCAGCCGGCGACCTTCGAGCCCCTTCTCCATACCTGCGATAAGCAAATCGCGTTCTGGTTTACCGGGAGCCGCTGCCATTAATCGTGCACCGGCGGCAAAATCCTCGGCTGTGCCGCCAGCGGCATATCGACGCGCCAAACGCTGCAGGATAACTGTACGGGTGAGCGGATGTGTCCAGGCATCGCTGGTGGCGAACAAGCCCAGCACGCGGTCACGATCAGAAACAGCCTTATCTTCGACCGACCACCACAGCAGGAGCGGGATATGGGGGTCGTTGACGTCTTCGTCGTGTGCTAGTAATGCCGCGGTGACCGGTAACCCCTGCTCGGCCGGTAGTCGCTTGGCAGTACATGCTAATTGGCTGCGTACTATAGAACTGTCGTCGTTGCGGGCAATTGCGATCAGTTGCGTAGCCAGCGGCTGCGAAACGCGTTTGTCGTCACCGAGCAACCGGACGGTCCAGGTGCGCAAGTCTTCCGCTGGGTGAGCGAGCAACTCGCTGGCAATCGCCTCATCGAATCCGCCACTCGCGTAGAGGGCCCATAATGATTGCAAGGCGAGCGGCGCATCTTCGCACTGCAAGGCCTGCTTGCGCAACAGCGGCCAAACCGCAGCATCTTGCCGCTCGGCCAGCAGCAGCCGCGCCTCGCGTGCATACCAGGCATTGCGATGGGAAAGCAACTCGACGAGTTGCTGGCTGGACAGCTTTGCCAAGTCCAATCCGGCAGCGGCCTTCGTTCCGTCAGCGACGAGTTTGTAGATGCGTCCGTTCGAGCGATCCCAATCATCCTTTGGATCGACATGATTGGCGCGCTTGTCGTACCAGTCGGCAATAAAGAGGCTACCGTCAGGCCCTACGGTGGAATCGACGGGGCGGAATGATTGGTCTTCGGTCGTCAGCAAATCGCCACCGAAACGATTCACGAAGCTCGAACCGCGCCGCTCGATGGAGTGCCAATAAATTGCGTTGGAAAGAACATTGGCAGCCAGATACTGGTCCCGCAAGGCCTCGGGGAACGCGCCCCCTTGATAGACCACACCACCAATGGTGACGTGCCCTCCTTTAAAACCGGTGTACGGTACATGGTCGAAATAGCCGTAAGCGTGCGGATTTTGCAACTCGCCGTGCTTGGCGAACCCTTTGACGTAATACGCTCCTTGCACTTGATGGAGCATCGCTCGATCGCCCCAGTTGGTGCCCGCGATCATGTTGCCGTGGCGGTCGAAGTCGGCTCCCCACGTATTGCCGCCGCCTTCGGCGAAAAGTTCGAAGGCGTGGGTCCGAGGATGGTACCGCCAGATCCCTTGTTGAAAAGTGATGCCACGAATATGAGCCGTCACCGTGCTCCCTTGGGCTCCATACAACCAGCCGTCCGGACCCCATTGCAGACTGTTGGCCAGCGCGTGCGCGTCTTCCAGGCCAAAACCAGTCAACAGCACCTCTGGATCGCCATCGGGCGCGTCGTTGCCGTCTCGGTCTGGATAGAAAAGCAAGTACGGGGCTTGCAGGACGAACACCCCGCCATGTCCAATCGCCAGACCGGTCGTTAGGTTCAGACCGTCGACGAAGTCGTGGGTCCTGTCAGCTTGGCCGTCACCATCGACGTCTGTGAGAATCGTGATGCGATCGGCTCCTCGCGGTCCGCGCGGAGGGGGCTCCGGCACTCGGTCGTATTTTGTCCGCAAAAACTGATCCACCTGGACGGCAGTTAGCCCGGCGGGAGTCGGGTATTGCAGGTACTGGATAACCCACATGCGCCCGCGGCCGTCGAAACTCATGGCGACGGGCTGCCGGATCTCAGGCTCGCTGGCAAAAAGTTGCACGCTAAAGCCGGGTGCGACATGGAATTGTGCCAGTGCCGCTACCGGAGAAAGTCCGTCGCCACGCGCCGCTTGGTTACCGCCAAATAGCAGTGCAACAACTGCTGCGGCGCACTCAAGGGTTCGACCGAACCAACGGAGCCGCGTCGTGGCGTGTGACATCGGAGCACATAACATGGAAAGATCATCCTGACAGAGGGATGCGGCCAATCGGCTGTGGGAACCGGGCCAGGAGCAGGAGGGGTGACGCTTGTCAGGTGGAGCTATTCAAACACATAATCCGCCGACCCGCCACCGCGTGGGGGCAAACGGTTGGACGCGGCAGCGAAATCAGCCCGGAACGCGATCCTGAGCTTCCGCGCAGTATAAACCAAGAAATTGGCAGTTGCAGGCAGTTTTCTTAAACGGTGCGGCAAGGGAGCGCAGGCACGCCTGTCGGTTATTGCCGGCGACGGATCAGCGGCAATAGTCGCATCCGCGAAGGCAAAACAAAGCGGCACCCGAATCCCCTCCAGCGCCGCGACAAAGAGTTTCCTACGACCGCGGGCGGGCCAAACTCCACGTGCCGCTTGTAGCACGCAGACGTGCTTGATCGCGCTCCTTCGACTTGATCGTGCGCACGCGGCAGAGTCGGCATGGCATATAAACCATGCCGCCGCACGTGTGGCAGCGCTCTGCGGGCCCTCGCGGGATGTCCTCGAAGGAATCGTCTGGGTTGCAGCGGACCGGATAGTCTGGCCGGCGACCGGCGGCAATGGCGCCGACTGAAGCCCGGCTAACTCCGGTCAAGATTGCGATTCTTCGTTGCGACACGCCTGGCTGAGTTAGCAGACGTCTAACTTCTTCGACAAGTGATTGAGGAATCATCGGTCCGTCCTATATTCCTAGTGCTAAAGGTCTTCCCCGGGTTCGTGACGAAGTGGACTGGAAAAGGGTGTTAAAATCGGTCACGCCCACGTTGAGCGAACCAGCGTATGGGGAGGCAAATAGCCACGATTTCTCACCGGCCGAACAGCCGTCTTCAACGTCCTCATCCGCCCAAAAGTCGCCGGGCTCCGGCAGGGGTTCGTTGTCGTCAAAATCGGTGCCAAACTCCTCCCACCAATGCGGATTGTCGTGCTCCGGTGGCGGGACATCGTCGTCGTCCAAATCGTCCTCAGGATGGTCCTGCGACGGTGTGGAATCGTCGGCCGCGTGGGCTACCAACTGCCACCGTGGGAGTGAGTTGCTTGGGATGAACCGGCGATACGCGGGCTGGATGCCGAATTGACGAGACATGGTGGAAGACGAGGCCGAGAAGAAATCTGTCCTGGTCCGCGCCACCCCATGCGACGCCTCCCCAACCAGGACGCGGGCCATCGTATGCGGAAAGGTGGCCTATTTTCAAACAAAGTTTTAGACATTTTTTTGCGTATTTATGTAACTCTTTTAGATGTTAAGCGCTCGACACCGCCCACAATGGATCGCTACGATAGCAAGAGTGATTCTTACCCCTGCGGAACAGAATAGAGCCACGTATGACCCTTACGCCGTTTCCCCCCGCAATGCTCGACGAACTGGCGCTGAGGCTGCTTGACGTGGCGGCGGCGGTTCGGAAAATGGCAAATTCTGCCCGAGAAATGTCGTTAAACGACTTTCAATTGCACGGCAACAAGGCCCAGGAGTGGCTCAATAATCTTGAGTTGTGGGCCAGTGACGGAATCGTCCGGATGGAGCAGCACTCACTACGTGAAAGGGGAGCGCGTCGCGGAAGGGGGTTGTCCGAGCCGCCGTCACGACCGACTAGCGAAGGGCGGCGGCGGCGAGGGAAAAAAGCCACCTAATTTTAGGCAAAACGATCGAACAATATGCCATATAATCTATGGGAATTGCTCGGTCAAATTTGTCCCCAGAATGAAGGTTCATGATCCGGCGACAGAGGTGCGCGGATCTGTCGGAGAGAAGGAAAGATACCAGATCCTACAGCGCCGCCCGACGCAGGCGTCGTGCAGGACGCGGGTAGTCAGTCCCTCGAAGAGATTGCACCACTGGCGTTTGTGGGCTCAAGCCAGCCGCATCAGCGATGAGCTGGCGTCAACAAGCGACGGCATCGCACCGACGGTGCGGCCAACGTTGATGCAGACACACACACGATCGCGCATGCCTTGCGCGGTCATTGTACGTGACAGAATTGCAAATACTTCGCTACGAACGCAGGCCGTCGATTGGAGTCATTGCGAGCTGGTGCTCATCTTGCTACGTCCCACAATCAACAGGCACACGCGTCCGACGACTAGTAGCGACCGCCACGGCCGCCGCCACCGCCGCCTCGACCGTAGCCGCCACCACCACCGCCACCGCCGCCACGGTCTTCGCGAGGCTTCGCCTCGTTCACCGTCAGAGGGCGACCACCGTGGTCCTGGCCGTTGAGCGCGGAAATCGCGGCTTGAGCATCTTTGTCAGAGCCCATCTCGACGAATCCGAAACCTTTGCTGCGGCCCGTTTCGCGATCCTCAATGACTTGTGCGCTTTGCACTTGGCCATACTGCGAAAACATTTGCTCGAGATCCGAGCTGCTGGTGTTATAGGGGAGATTCCCTACATACAACTTCTTGCCCACCATTCATCTCCTGTGCGAGGGCGTTCCGACCCGTTCTTGGCGTTGCGGGTCATTTGACTCAAGGGGCCTCGCTCGGCCCAAACGTGGGAATGGTGATCGAGGTCACGGAGGACAGATCAGCACGACTCGGCGTCCCGTACCCCACTCTCGACGAACCAACCGAAGCGAAAGTATAGCAGGAAAGCGAGCAAGGGAATACGTCCAGCGGAAAAATGCCGAGTCCCTTTGGCCACTTGAATGCCGAATCCGAGGACGAGACGGGCACAGGTGTCAGGGGTTTCCAGACGGGCTCGTCGGAGCAGGAGAAATGAGTGCCGCCGGGTCGACCAAATTCAGGTAGTGGCCGTGATCAGCCGTGAGGATTACCGCAGTGTTATCCCAGCTTTTATGAGCTTCGATCCAGGCGATCACCGTGCGAAAGGCAGCGTCGCCGCTGAGGACCGCGCCGATCGAGTTGTCAATGTTGTCGTCGTGATTGGCCCAGTCCACGTCGCCGGACTCGATCATCAACCAGAATCCGGCTTTATTCGTCGAGAGCACGTCAAGCGCTGCCTGCGACATGTCGGCCAAAGTCGGGTTCTCATCGAGATCCGCGCGCGTGTAGGCTTCGGCCAGCCGCTTTACTCCGATTGCGGGGTCATAACCGCCATCGGCGGTAGCGAAGGGGAGATGGGCCGTCGCAGCGCCAAAGAAGCCAAAAAGGCGGCGCTTTTGGCTGGCTGCGGCTGCCGCGGCTTCGCGAAGCGCTCGAGGCCCGTTTACGCCCGTCTGGCGTTGCACGACGACGTAGTGACCCCCGCGACTGGCGTCAATTCGCTCGAGGTCCTTGTCGGTAATGTATTTGTTGCCAGGGACGAAATTTGCGCCTTGCTTACTGTCGGCTTCCACGCTTACGCCCCAGCCGGCGCCCAACAAGACATCAACACCAGCGAGCGGCTGCGTGCGATGCGCGATCGAAGGAATGCCTAGCAAGTCACGGGTTAAGTCCTGGAAATCGTCGCGCCATACATTGTGCGCGTAAGCGCAAGCCGGAGTCGCGTGACTGATTGGTACGCTTGTAACGACGCCGATGGCCATGCCCTTTTCTTGCAACTCATGTGCGACCGTACGGACCTGTCGTCCCTGGGGATCGACGTTGACCGAATCGTTGTACGTTTTGATGCCAGCGCACAGGCTGGTGGCCGATGCGGCTGAGTCCGTTACCGCGTGCTGGCATTCGCGCATTTTGGCAATCAGGTAACCAGGATCATCCCCCGCGGTCCAAGGACTCAGGCCGCCGTGGCGCGCGCAGTAGCCACCCATCAATCTGTCATCGCCGACGAGCACCGTTTGCGCATTAATGTCGACAGTTAGTTCGGCACTATAGGGCGACGAGACGAAATACCCAAAATCGGTTGACACGCCCCGATAATCGAGAAAATCGAGCCCCGTCCCGCGCCCCTCGCGGTAGCCGACTTTGCCGGAATTGTAGATGGCTGCCGCCCGAGTCGTTTGCCAGTCCATGCCATCGAACACGATCAGGATGACATTTTTCTTGCCGGCGGCTACCGCGGCCCGCTGTAGGCGGGCGATATCGGTCTGGTCGAAATAGACGGCTTGCGGATCGAGCGTGTCAGCCGGGACTCGCCCATAGAGTTCGGCCAAGCGGGCCGCATCGCGATAGATGGTTCGTTCACCGCAAAATGCGGATAGGTCGATGCCGAATGTGTATGCGGGAATCAGGCGATTGGAATGGTTTGTCCAGCCCGCGTATTTGGCTGGGTCAGGCCCCCAATAGCCCCAAGCGACAGTACCTTCTGAGATGGCCTTGGTTTGTAATTCTCTGAGATGATCGGCCCCGACTGGCGTACAAAACAGGAATGTGGAAAGTAAAAACGCGGAGTAGAACGATGGTGGAATCGGCCAAGACAGCATCATGATGACGGCTCTACGCGGCGGGACGAAGTAAGCGGAGAAATTGCGGGGCAGGCTTCCGAAATCTTCCTTCCTAGTGTAACCACCCGACCGACGGCCGCCACGGGTATCTGTTCTTGGCTTGCGACTTCGTTACGTTCCTGGCGCCAGCGGCGAGTGACTTGTTTGGCTTGGGCTGACGCGGAAGAATGATCACATCATCGCTATTTGGTTAACTGTTTTTCTTGACGGAGGATCCCAGCTCGTGGAACAAGTCTCACCGGCCCGCACGATCGCGCAGATGCTAAATGGCCACTTGCTCACCCAATCCCTGTATGTGGCAGCCCGTCTGGGCCTTGCCGATTTGTTGGCCGGCCAGCCGCTCACGGCGGACGAATTGGCCGTTCGCACCGCCACCCATGCCCCGTCGCTTTATCGACTGCTGAGAACATTGTCGAGCCTGGGAGTCTTTCATGAAGACGGCCAGGAAAAGTTCCACCTCACGCCACTGGCCGAGTGCCTCCAGAAGGATCACGAGGATTCGCAATGGGCATTGGCGATGATGATCGGCGAGGAGCCTTTTCACGCCTGGGGAGACTTGCTGTATAGCGTCCAGACTGGAGGTTGTGCTTTTCAAAAGGCCTATGGGAAACCGCTGTTCGAGTTTCTCGGTGAGCATCCAGAAAAAGCTCGAATCTTTGACGCGGCTATGACAAGCGTGCATGGACGCGAGAGTGCCGCGATGCTCGACGCGTATGACCTGACAGGTACCAGCACGTTCGTCGACGTTGGTGGTGGCAACGGCAAGACATTGATCGCGGTGCTGAACCGCTATCCTTCTATGCAGGGAGTGCTCTTCGACTTGCCGCATGTGGTCGAGGCCGCCGCGCCTCATTTCCAAAAGGCCGGACTCGCCGCGCGCCAACGTAGCGTGGGCGGCAGTTTCTTTACAGATATTCCCACGGGAGGCGATGTCTACTTGCTGCGGCATATCATTCACGACTGGTATGACGAGCAGGCGACACAGATTCTGCATAATTGCCGGCGCGCCATGCATGAAGGCGCAAAGCTGCTTGTCGTGGAAAGCGTCATTCTGCCGGGCAACGAACCAGCGGTAGGCAAGATGCTCGACCTGGCGATGATGGTTTTGCCGGGGGGCATGGAGCGCACCGAGGTGCAATACCGTGAGTTGCTCGCGGCCGCAGGATTGCGGTTAGAGCGTGTCGTCCCGACGTCGGCTGACGTTCGCGTCATCGAGGCACGGCCAGTCTAGCCGTGAGCGAACGTTTCGCGAGCCGGGTGCGAGGCGGCGAAATGACAGATTATTTCGGCTCATCTGTCTCACGCCGCCACCACGCCGAGAATCCGTACTTCGTCCCCAACCCGAATTGTGCCACCCGTGCTGATTGGGCTGAGGCGTGTGTTGACAGACAATCGATAAAAGTGGTCGAACCTTTCCGGCGCCGCCCAACTCGGCAACGTTTCGCGTCGCCGGTCGGCAAAATGGCGGGCGAATTGCGGATAGATCTCTCCCGTTTCAGGATGGCGCGTCGGGACCACACAGCGTTGGCACGGCGTGACACCGTCGAAGACAATGTCGCCGATCTCGAAACGCACGACATGCCGATCGTCGGCAACCAGCCTATCTTCACAGAAGGGAGCATCTCCATCGATCTCGATATTGGCCCGAAAACGGGCTCGTACTTCGTCTTCGGCGATGCCTGCAAACCAGCGGCCCAGTTCGCCGACCGTTTGTCGACTGACGATCGTCGGGCCGGGCGAATCGGTGTCGTCTGGAAAGCCTGCGAGTTGGTTTTCCACGAGCATGATCCGCTTGCCGAAGAACTCGGTCAAATACGACTCAAGCCGTGGTACTTCCCTGGGCAAATGAAAAACCTTCTGAACTCCGTCGTTTGGCGAGGATAATGTGACATTGTTCAGATCTGTACTAAATTTTGCGCGAAGCAAATGAATATGAGGTGTGGCCTTGGCGTTGACCCAGGCGCCTTGGGTGTCGCGCAAGGCGTAGCGACGATCATTCGCCAGGGCGCCTGTCGGCAGGATATGCGCCTCGTTCAGTGCATGACCGTCGAGCGATTTAATTGGGTAAATCGCAATCCGCGATAGTCGGATCATGAACGCCATATCCTCATAAGGGGGCCGAACGTCGACACTTTAAAACAGTGTGTAGATAAAAGGCGCCGCGCCCGTTCCCGCCAACAACACGAGGATGCCAACTAATCCCATGACGAGCAGAATCGGCAATAGCCACCATTTCTTGTTCTGAGCGAGAAAATACAGGAATTCGGTGAACAGGCTGTTACGGCCTTGGTTCTTCAGGTCATCGAAGGATTTTGGTGCTTCTGACATTGGATCCAAAAACTCCGCTGGGAGAAGCCCGCCTGACACTGGTCGCGACGGGCACGGCGATGGACTGGCTAGGATTGTCGGAAATAGCTCTCGTGGCCCGGTGGATGCGCCTTGGGTTGCCAATAAGTCTTTGCGCGGTGGTCGATGCCGCGCTCCAGGGCGTCGCGTCCTATCAGGCGAAATACCAGGCTCACCGGTAGAAAAAGCAGAAAATAAATGATCGCGAGGACTACCTCGCCCATGACCAGCCCGAGAGGTAATGCGAGCAGCATTGCGCCGACGAACGGCCATCGCAGTGCTTGCGGGCATAAGATCGCCAGCGTCGCGGCGATAACGCCCAGGGCGGCCAGCGTGGTGAGCACGACTTGCTGCATTTGCGTAGAGTCGGCCAGTGGCCAGGGCTTGCCGTCGAACAGCCAACCTAGCATCGGCAATCCTGCCAATGCGATCCACCCGAATTGCCGTAGTTGGCGGTCGGTTGGCTGCCACGAGACGTCTATCAGGGCCATATGTAGTAGTTCCGTCGAGGATTTTGACGATTAATCGAGTTGAAACTGGGCCAGATGTTTAGCTTTGTCTTCGTCGGCAACCTGCGGCTGATCTTCGCGGAGGATGATCTGTCGACCCATGACGAGAACGTCCATCTCGGTCATCAACAAGCAGCGGTAAGCATCTTCCGGCGTACACACGATCGGTTCGCTACGGATATTGAAGCTGGTATTAATGAGCACGGGGCATCCGGTCTTCTCGTGGAATTTAGTCAGCAGATTGTGGAACAACGGGTTCCGCACCCGATCGATCGTCTGCACCCGCGCGGAATAGTCGACATGCGTGATTGCCGGCAGGGTCGATCGCTTATGGTTGAGCTTATCGATCCCGAAGGCCTGTTGATAATCGTCCGCCAATTCTGTGCGCAGCTCCTGACGCACTGGCGCCACTTGCAGCATGTAGGGGCTGTCTTCCAAAGGTCGCATCTCGAAGCACTTGTCGACTTCCTCCTGCAATACGACGGGAGCGAACGGCCGGAAGGATTCACGAAACTTGATTTTCAAATTCATCACCGATTGCATTTTCTCGCTGCGCGGATCGCCGATGATGCTGCGGGCGCCCAGGGCGCGCGGTCCGAATTCCATGCGTCCTTGAAACCAACCGACAACTTTTTCCTGGGTGATGAGCGAGCTGACTTGATCGCAGAGGTCATCTTCCGAAGCACATGTGGTGTAGACGGCGCCCGTGCTGTCGAGAAACTCAACGATCTCGTCGTCGCTAAACGAAGGGCCGAGAAACGATCCCTTCTGCTGATCGTATCTTCGTGGATGACGCGGTCTATCGAGCAATTGATGCCAGATGAACAGTGCCGTGCCGAGTGCCCCGCCGGCATCGCCCGCCGCCGGCTGAATCCACACATTCTGGAACGGGCCCTCGCGGAGAATGCGACCGTTGCCGACGCAATTCAACGCCACACCGCCGGCCAAAACTAGATTCTTCAAGCCAGTGCGGGCGTGAACGTGCCGCGCGCAGCGTAGCATCACATCTTCGGTGACTACCTGAATCGACGCAGCCAGGTCCATCTCGCGCTGCGTGACGCGAGATTCAGGTTGCCGCGGTTCGCCGCCGAAGAGCTTGTGAAATCTTGGGCCGGTCATCGTCAGTCCCTGGCAATAGTTGAAGTAGCTCATATCCAGCCGGAATGAGCCATCTTCCTTCAGGTCGATGAGATGCTCACGGATTAGTTTCTCGTACAAGGGGCGCCCGTAGGGGGCCAGTCCCATCAGCTTGTATTCGCCGCTGTTGACGCGAAAGCCGGTATAGAACGTGAAGGCCGAATACAATAGTCCCAGCGAATGCGGGAAGCGGATTTCCTCATCGAGGCAGATTTTATTGCCGCGTCCAATGCCGGCGCACGTCGTGCTCCACTCGCCGACACCGTCGAGGGTCAGAATCGCGGCTTCGTGGAATGGCGAAGGGAAGAAAGCGCTTGCGGCATGTGATTCGTGATGGTCGGTGAAAATGTATCGCCCCTTGTAGCGATTCTGCAGCCCGCGATCCAATTCGCGCGGCAGGTGCAGCTTCTGCTTGAGCCACAAGGGAAGCGCCATGCGGAATGAGCGAAATCCGGCAGGGGCGTAGGCAAGATAAGTCTCGAGCAATCGCTCGAATTTCGTCAGTGGCTTGTCGTAAAAGCCGACGTAGTCGAGATCCTCGGGCCGTAACGTGGCGGCCGATAGGCAATAATCGATCGCGTTCTGAGGGAAACCGTGGTCGTGCTTTTTACGCGTGAACCGCTCTTCCTGAGCAGCCGCCACGATTTCGCCGTCCACTACCAGCGCCGCCGCGGAATCGTGGTAAAAGGCCGAAATGCCGAGGATCGCCGTCATGCTGAGCCTCATCCGTGGCTAGGGACGCTAATGGCTGACCGTGGTGCGACTTCCACGCACGGAGGTCGCCTGTCTCGCCCGCAAACATCCTATATGGCGGTCGGTAACCCTGTGTTCGTTCTGGAGTTCATTGGGCTTTTGATGTAGCTCTCTGGTCATAAGCGGCCTCAAAAAATGCCGGATGGCAGACGACCGGGGGGCCAAACCAGAAATGCCCTTGGCATGATTTAGCATTATGTTGCGACGTTCGGCGCCGGTCAATCGACATGTGTGTCCCGTGCTGCTTCCGCCGGCAACCGGGGCGTGGTAAGGTCGATCCGACGCACGCGAACTTCGTCACGCGCAACTCCTGAAGCCACTCGATGAGATTCTAGCAATGAGCCGCCAGAGATTGTTACTCAAGGCCCCCGTCTTCCTGATAGCATTCTGCTGCCTGTGGATGCGTGCGACGGCGCCGGTAGTTGCCGACGAACCGAAGCCGATTCTGACCGCCTTGGATCAATACATTGCCAAGCCGGACGCCAGTTTCTCTTGGAAGGTCGTCGACACGATACGCGGTGACGGATTTACGACCTTTGTCGTCGACCTCAAAAGTCAAACTTGGCGTACCAGCGACGAGGTCGATCGGACTTTATGGGAGCATTGGCTGGTAATCGTTAAGCCAGATCGCACTCAAAGTAAGACGGCGATGCTCTTCATTGGCGGCGGCGGTAATGGTGGCGACGCTCCCAAGGGGGGCAGTGACATGATTACCAAGCTGGCCGTAGGCACCGGCTCGGTGGTTGCCGAGCTTAAAAATGTTCCGAATCAGCCGCTCGTGTTTCATCAGGATGGTGAAAAGCGCGTCGAGGACAATCTAATCGCCTACAGTTGGGTAAAGCTCATCAAGACGGGCGATCCCACATGGACGGCGCGCATGCCGATGGTCAAAAGCGCCGTACGGGCCATGGACGCGATGCAGGCTTTGCTCGCCAGCGAGGCGGGCGGTAAGCACATGATCGACGGTTTTGTAGTTGCCGGCGGGTCGAAGCGCGGTTGGACGACTTGGCTCACCGGCGCCGTCGATAAACGAGTCGTGGCGATCGTGCCCATTGTGATCGACGTACTAAATGTCCGTCGCTCGATGCAACATCATCATGACGCCTATGGGTTTTGGGCTCCCTCGGTGGGAGATTACGTTCGCCATAAGCTGTTTGAGATGCAGGATACGCCTGAATATGCCAGCCTGCTGAAATTGGAGGACCCATATTCGTATATCGACCGGCTGACGATGCCCAAGTACATCGTCAACGCGGCGGGCGACCAATTTTTCTTGCCCGATTCCTCGCAATTCTATTTCGACGATTTGAAGGGAGAAAAGCACCTCCGCTATGTGCCCAACGCCGACCACTCTTTGGAAGGCTCCGATGCGCTCGAAAGCATCATGGCGTTTTACAACGCGGTGCTAATTGGCAAGCCGAGACCGGAGTTCAGCTGGACCTTCGTCGACGGTGGCGGGATTCGTGTCTCAACGCGCGAAAAGCCGCGGCAAGTCAATCTGTGGCAGGCAACGAATCCGCAGGCGCGCGACTTTCGCTTGGAAACACTTGGACCTCAATACACGAGTCGCGTGCTCGCTCCAGTGGCCGACGGAGAGTATCTAGCCAGCGTCGACCGGCCCGAGCAGGGGTGGACGGCCTATTTTGTCGAGTTGGTATTCGACAGCGGCTTCGCATTCCCATTCAAGTTTACGACGCCCGTACGTGTGACGCCCGATACGCTACCGTTTAAAGACGCAGCGGCCGCCAACGGGAAATAAGTCCTGCGATCCGAATCAATAACTTCGGAGTTCGCCGCGCAAAGCAATTAGGTTAGGTACTTTTTCCGAACCTTCGCCAAAGTTCCCAAAGCAGGCCGTGGCGCGTCTTCGGCATCGAATAGGCCGCTATTAGGGAACAAATGCCGATGCGAATCACAAAGCTGGTTGTAGATCAGCCCTCGGACTGAAGGCTTGGCAACCAGCAATGGCGCAACTTGTCGCAACCACTGGCGCTGCGCATCTGGATTCCAACCGTAAGGACGTGGTCCCCCCAGTGGTAGCGTACGGCCGTATGCCTTTTCGTCGGTTTCCTGGCTCGCTGGCACGGTTAGAAACAACCACAACGGCAATCCCAGCGCGGACCACCTATCGATAAGCTTGCTGAATTCCAGCGAGTCGCGCAAAAAGCTGCCGCCCGGCCAATAACCTACATTCAGCTCAAGCCCCAGGCCGGACAACTCTAAGCCGGAACGTACAAGAATGTCGGCGAAGTGCAGCGGCGAGAGATCGCGTTCTGCTCGTCCCATGTACTCTCCCCACGGCTGATCGAAGCACAAGATCGCCGGTGTGCGGGGATCGAGTTGACGGGCGATCTCGAACGTCCTCACTGCCAATCGCAATCGATCTTCATCGGCCAGTCCCAGCACGTCTCCGATGTTGACACGGGCGGCGCATTGCCAAAGGCTTACTTTGCCTCGGTTGCGATTGATCGTCGTTTCAACGTAGTCGCTGACAAACGACAAAATGTTGTCGAAGTCACCTTGCCAGATGGCTAGCCAGTCGGGCAGGCCGCGATCGTCGAGTTGTAAAAGCGGCCCGGCGATCACCGGCAGCCCATGCTCGTGGCACCAGGCGATTTGTCGGTCGGAGACATCCCAGCGATAGGTCCCTTCTTGCCGTTCAATGTCGCGCCAAACGAGGGGCACCGCGGCAACGTTAAATGCCGCAAGCACGTGTCGTGACACCGTGGCCCGGAGCAGTTTCGGTCCGAGATTTGTTCCTAATAGTGCCGGCAGAGCTGTCGCGACGCGGCGTCGGGCGGCGATGGCCTTGCTGACGTATCGTGTGGCCAGCAAATCCGCGAGGTCGAGCGCCTTCGTGAGTGCCCGATCGGCATGCTGAGCCGCAAGGTTCGGGTCTTGCTGCGAGGTGGCAGCGCGAGCGAGGTGCATTGTGGCTTCTTGAAGCGCCGCGAGATGATTCTCCTTTGGCCGTACTCCCAAGGTCTGCCAATCTGCAATCTGCATACGCAGTTGATAGATCTTGCCGCGGGCCAGCTCGACTCCCAACTGATAAGGGGCAAAGCGCTCCATCAACGTACACGTAGTCAGGGCAACTTCACCGCGGCCCTCGACATGAAAGGGAATGCACAAGCAGGCTGAATCCGACTCGTTGCGGCTGAGGCTAAGCACCCCATTCTGGAATTGTGTGCGGGTGACCCAGGGGATCTGCTCCTGGCCGACCAGGTAAGCACGGCTGGCCGCCTCAGAGGTGATGCGGCTCGGGGGCGCAACCAGGAACCGCAGAAGGCCCATCGGCAGAAAATCCTCAGGTCGCGCTCAGTCCGCGAAGTCGGCGCAGCCGCCCACGCGTCAGCTTTGCGATCGTGGCCAATAGGGCCAACACTTCCCTCGCCCCTGGGCCGAGTCTAGCCCAGCTTCGCCGGATCAGCAAGCTTGTCAAAAGCGTAAGTCACGATGGCCGTAGTTGGCCATCGTTTTGCCGGCCGGAACTGGCTCACGATTGTCATGACTGGTATAGTTGCCGCGTGCATCGCACCAGATGCGAGACGGGAGTTTCGTACATCTGCCGTTGCGGCGTGCGCAGGCGGACTGGTATCGCGCCCAGGAGGGTGGCCAGCGCGGCCAGACGCCATATTTTGCACACTCATTTCCGAGGGAGCCGGCATGACGATGACTACTTCCGCTGTCCTGGAGACGACGATCCAAGGTATCCCGGTGCGCCGCGGCAAAGTACGAGATGTCTACGATTTGGGAGATAAGCTGTTGCTGGCGGCAACCGATCGGATCAGTGCATTTGATTGGGTATTACCGACGGGCATTCCCGACAAGGGGCGCGTCCTCACGCAGCTAAGTTCGTTTTGGTTCGACGAACTAGGCGAACCCAATCACGTTCTCTCGACCGATATTGAGAGAATGGCGGAGTTGCCGCCGTCGGCCGATCGCGAGATGCTGTCGGGGCGGTCGACCTTGGTTCGCAAAACCCAAGTTGTACCAATTGAGTGTGTGGTGCGCGGCTATCTTGCTGGTTCCGGCTGGAAAGAATACCGCCAACACGGCACTGTGTGCGGCATCCGCCTGCCGGCGGGCCTGACCGAAAGCTCGAAGTTACCCGAGCCCATCTTCACACCGGCCACGAAGGAAGAAAGCGGACACGACATCAACATCTCCTTCGAGCGCATGGTTGAAATAGTCGGCCAAGACGTTTCCGACGAGTTGCGCGAGCGCAGTATCAGTGTCTACCAGCGAGGCGCTGAACTGGCCCTGACCAAGGGCATCATCATCTGTGATACAAAGTTCGAATGGGGAAGCGTCAATGGTCAGTTGATTCTGATCGACGAGGTGCTCACGCCCGACAGCTCGCGGTTCTGGCCAGCCGACGCCTATAAGCCCGGCGGCAGCCCACCGTCGTTCGACAAGCAGTTCGTGCGGGACTGGCTCGAGACGACAGATTGGGACAAGAACAGCACTCCGCCCGAATTGCCGCCGGATGTCGTGACGCGGACCCGGGAGAAGTATATCGAAGCGTACGAGCGTCTTACCGGACGAAGCTTTCCCTGGCGATAGGGAGCCGGCCGCCAGCGTTGCTGGCGTGGGCAGCGTGGACCCGCGAACCGCCCTGTCCCCATCGGGCAAACCCAGTTAAAATGGGCGTTTTCGGGCAGGTCGTTCGGTCCTGCCGTGAACTTTTGTCCGCTTGTGAGCCTTCACGCCCATGCTGCGCTATTGGACCGCCGGAGAATCGCACGGCAAGGCGCTTGTGGCGTTGGTACAGGGATTTCCGACCGGCGTGTCGATTGAGACTGCATCAATAGATCGTGAATTACAGCGGCGGCAGGGGGGATACGGTCGCGGTGGTCGGCAACGTATCGAAACCGATCGTGTCGAGCTCCTCAGCGGCGTTTGGAAGGGGCAATCTTTGGGCAGCCCGATCGCAATGATCGTTGCCAACAAGGACAACAAACTCGACCGGCTCGATGATCTCGACCGTCCGCGTCCAGGGCATGGTGATCTTACCGGAGCCATTAAGCATCTTGGCTCGATCCGCGGCATTCTGGAACGCGCAAGTGCTCGTGAGACGGCAGCTCGCGTCGCGGCCGGCGCACTGGCCAAGCAGTTGTTGACGCAGTTCGGCATCACGGCCTTCGGATACACGGTCGAGCTCGGCGGCATTGCCATCGAGCCGCAGCCCGGCTCTCTGGAAGAACAGCGGGTCTTGCGTGATGAAAGCGAGATCTACTCGCTCAATCCGGCCCAGGATCAGCGGATCAAGGACCTGATCGACGAGTGTGGTAAGGAGGGCGATACGCTGGGTGGGGTTCTTGAGGTGCGCGTCGAAGGTCTGCCGTTTGGTCTGGGAACGCACGCGCAGTGGGATGTGAAGCTTGACGGCCGTTTAGCCCAGGCCGTTATGGCTGTGCAAGCCATCAAGGGGGTCGAGATTGGTTTGGGGTTCGAGGCGGCGCGGCGGCGCGGCTCGCAAGTTCACGATCCCATCGAGTACGACGAGCGCCAAAAGAACACTGCCAATCTGGGCTATGTTCGTCCCACAAACAATGCCGGAGGACTCGAGGCGGGCATGACTAACGGTCAGCCGCTAGTCATCCGTGCGGCCAAAAAACCCATCAGCACGCTGCGTAAACCGCTAGCAAGCATTAATCTTGGCACGAAGGAGCCTGAAGCGGCGGCTTACGAGCGCAGCGATGTGTGTGCGGTGCCGGCCGCTGGCGTAATTCTAGAAAATGTCGTGGCCTTCGAGATTGCCGCCGCATTAATCGAAAAGTTCGGCGGCGACAGCTTGACGGAGATGCAGGCCCGCTGGGATTTGTTTCAAGAAATGGCGCGACAGCGTTAAGCCGTTCCAGCGTTAGCAAGATCGAACCGCAGCAAGTAATGATTTGCAGGAACAAGGATGTTCCGACTGCGTCAGAAAACACGACGCCAATTGTGCCGGGCCGGCTTCCTGATCGGATGCCTGTTGCCGACGCTTGCGCTGGTGCTGTGGGGCACGTTCCGGCACACCTCGCTCTACGCCAAACGGCTTGAACTTTCGCTGGAGCAATCGCTCGGACTTCGCGTCCACGTCTCTGAAGTAGTGCACAAGCGACCGGGTCTGCTGTGCTATCAAGATCTGCAACTGTACGACGCCGAAAGTGGGACCCCGGTAGCGACGTGCGATACTGTTACCGTTCGGATGTCCAATACAGGCGGGCCGACGGACGTATCTGTTGGTGGACTATTACTCGAGCACGGCGGGCTAACGGCTTGCTTTGCATTGCTCGATCGCATCCTGCGAACCGGACACTCCGCGAATGAATGCCGTCTCCAGATTCGCTTTGAACAAGTTATTTTCGCCGACACGATCGACGCCGATTCTCTGACGGATGCCAGCGTGTCGATTCGTATGAGCAACTTCGAGAGCGAAGCATTGTTGAGCATGGTGCCAGCAGGACAGGGCTCGGCAGACGGATCCAGCGCGGACAAGATTTTGCTGAAGATTGTACGCACGCGAAAATCGCCGGCACCGATTACTTCGGAGTGGGAACTGCACACCAATAAGCACGCGATACCCTGCACTTGGTTGTCCGCGATATCCGGGGACCTGCCGCAGTTGCAAGGAAGCTATTTCCGTGGCTCGTGCAAAGCCCAAGATGCCGAATCGGGCGGTCCCGTCGTAGTTTTGGGCACCTTTTCAGGAATCAATATTGGCGGCCTGGCGAATACCTACCTCGACCGATCACTAGATAGCACCGTCGACGTCGAACTTACCGAGCCGGCGCGGTTTCGTGGCGGCCGCCTGGACTATATGCAGGCACGTGTCGTCGGTGGACCAGGACGCATTAGTCGTTCGTTGAGGGACGCCTTGTCGACTTCACTCGGATGCTCGTCTCATTACAATCCCCAGGACTCGGACGGGATGGTTCCCTACGCGCATCTGGATCTTGAATTCAGAATTGATTCGCGGGGGCAGTTCGCCGTCGCCGGACGTTGTAATCGTTCGGGTGCGATGTTGGTCGACGGTGATAATCGGGCGCTGCTTGCGGCGCCACGCACTGAATTGCAACCGCAATCGGTTCTAAATCTGGTGCGGGGATTAGCCGACGACAACGGTCCGCCGATACCTGCCACACCATCGTCGATTTTGCTTTTGGAACGATTGCCGCTGCCGGTCAGCAGCGCCGTGTCGCCCGTCAGTGGCGCCGCGCGGACCCCCGGTCGCTCTCCCGCAGCGGCTCGGCCATCCGATAGCGAGCGCCGTTAAAATCGCAAATGCCCAGGCTGCCATTTCGAGCTAGGCCGTTGCCTTGCCCGCGGCGCGCGAACTCCACCACTTGCTACGGGGAACCATTGCCAGCCCGACGATCGCTAGCTGCGAGGCCACGAAGAGTACAAGCGCCAGAGCAATCCCTTCGGTAAAACCGTAGGAGTGCAATCCCACCGAGAGTTGATTGACGCCAAATGCCGACCAGGCGACGGCAATATTGCCGAGCACCGCCAGCACTGCCAGGCCGCGTTCCTTGATCATGCCGTCCCAGCGGGCGTGCAATACAAGGGCGTTCCAAAGGACGATGATCAGCGCACCATTTTCTTTGGGATCCCATCCCCAAAAGCGCCCCCACGAATCGTCGGCCCACAGCCCACCCAGAACCGTGCCGACGAAACTGAAGAAGATCGAGAAGCACACCACGCCATAAATCATCCGCGCCAAATCAGTGGCCCGCTGCTTGGACAGTGAGGGCGTCAGGACTCCGCCAACGATATACAGCGCGCCCAACAAGCCTGCGACGAACGTCGTCGCATAGCCGAATGTGATGCACGTCACATGCGTGGCAAGCCAGAACTGGGTATCGAGAACCGCCTGCAGCACGATGAATGTGTCTCCGCCGTCGGATGCCAGGCCGTCGGCGATCAACAACGTGGCAAAGCCAGCTACGCCGGCGATGATGTTCCCAATCCCCAGGCGATACACCCCTTCCAACACCAAGCCCAACAATACTCCTCCCCAACCGACAAAGATGGCGGCGGAGTACAAATTCGTCACGGGCGGTCGTCCGGAGATGTAAATTCGCGAAACGAGCGCTGTGGTGTGCAGCACAAATGTGAAGGCGATCAGCGCAAATGCCGCCCGATTGAGTGGCTTGCCCCAACCCAGCCACGCTAGCGCGGCCAAGGCAAACGCAACAACGTACAACCACTTGGCCCAAAAGAAGAGCCGGGCGCGGTTGAAGAATGCTTCGAAGTCAATTCTGTTCAGGTTAAGGCCATCGGGCGTATCGGTCTCAAGACCGGATTCGTAGTGCGAGACGGCCTTGTTAAATGCCGAGGCATCGTTTTGGCCGTAGGCCAGCAAAATCTTGGCAAACGAGAGTGTCGCAGGACTTGGCTGATCACCAGCGCTGGCTTGCGCCAACAATTCGGTCCACGCCAAGGCATAGGGGCGCCAGTCTCCCTGTCCTGAATCCGGCGGTATCGCAAGCGGCACGTGCATAGCGCGGAACATCTGCCCTTGTCGTCGCACCAGTTCCTGCATGACCTCGGGCGACAGCCGCTCCTTGGGCACATTGAGCTGCTCGAAAGCCGTATCGAGCGTCAAATAAATCCGCAGGCGGCTTTCCAACTCGAGAAGCTTCTTCTGGTAGACGCTGCGCTCTGCTGGGAGTGTATCCTGTGCTACCTTAACCTGCTTGTCGAACTCGGCAATGTTCTTGCGCAACTCGTCGATCGCGTAGCGATATCCCTCGCGCCGCGTTAGACCGAAGATGTCGAGCACTTCCAAGTTCTGAATTCGCACGACGTTATATTTCGTCGCTTCCGGAGCGTCCGAGATGACGTCCAACAGCCACTTCACCGCTGGCTGTCGCTTGCCGAGTTCATCGACAAATGTTTCGGAGTCGGACAACGCGCGCAAGCTGTTGCGCGCCAACGTGTCGAGGGGCTTCATGCGCCCTTCGTACATCACGGGCAAACGTCCGAAGGCGTCGAAATTCATCTGACCTACCGCCGTGCGTGGCGGCCGGATCGACGAGTATGTAAAGGCCAGCGCAGTAGCTACGACGAAAAATGGCACTGCCAGATCTGTCCACGACCAGCGGCGATCGGCGACCTGTTCTCCGCGGGGCCGTTTGAGAAAGCGCATCAGCACGATGCAGAAATGCGCGAGCAGCCCCGTAGCCACGATCATGCAGGCCACATAGGGAATCATCCAGCCTGTGTTGGCGACGACGCTCAGGCCGGTGAATTCGCGCCCGGTGGCCGGATCGACGTCCATTTGCGATTGATAGAACGTCTCGCCGGCGTAACGCAGCGGATTGTTCATCCAGATATGAACCTTGCGGTCCACCTGGCGCGTGGCGTCGACTAGCCGCAGATCCGATGAATAGTTACTGGGCTTGTCGGTGCCCATGTATTTGTCGAAGCGACCGTCGATTAGGTGCATCGAGTAGGGCTTGTAATCCCGCTTGAATCGCAGTGACATGTCGTACGTCTTGCCGTCGACCGTCACGTGCTCGGGTACGCCGCGAAATGATTGCAGGATGCCGACAAGATAGGTACCCAGAGGCTTGTCGTCGTGTTGTTTGTCCAGGATCCGCACATAGGCGGCGGGCATGTCGACTTTGCTGTCGTTGTCGGTGCCCGTTCCCGGCCGCACTTCTTGCGCAGCGAACTTCAAGCCGGTTCCGGCGTCGGCCGGATTCTGTTCATCAGGCTTAGTTTCACGGAGTGTTGAATTCGGCAGATAGCGTACGACTTCGATATCGAACGGCAGTTGCTCATCACTGATCTTGGCCCCTTCGGTCATATACGACTTGGGCACGACTACCACGTCGTCTTCCTGAGGGTCGGTGGGATCGACCACCGCCAATTCGACGGTGCGAATATCCTGCGCGTAGTTGACGGTTTCTCCCTCTTTGATCTGCATGAGAGCTTCGGAGTGCAAACCGTAGACGACCAGTTCGTTGATCATCATCAGGGCGATGCCGCCGTGCAGCAGCACGACGCCGGCCCGTTTGCGGAACAACAATACGCAACCGGCTAAAAGCACTACGCCGGCCAATCCCCCCTTGAGCAGTTGCCAGAGAATGCGCAAAGAGGATTCGCCGAGTTCAACGCTGCTGCGCATGTAGAGCCAAACGACCAGTCCGCCCAATCCGGCCGCTAAAATCGCCAGCGCCACTCGTTCGACGCGACGCGTCGGCTCGATCTTCAACAGTAGGTACAGCGTGCCCAGCCAAAGCGCGGCCAGCCCCAGCTTTAACCCAGCCCATAGGGTCGACCAAGAAACTATGGGGGAATCTTGCAAACCGTTGGGATTCGATCCGCTGGCGATCACCAGCCAAGTCAGCGCCGCTCCCACGGCCACTACGGTCAGGCCGGCCCCTAGGCGTCCACCGCGAGCTTGAATCTTGAATCGAAGCAAATGCGCCGCCAGTAGATTCACAAGCATCGCCCCGCCGATCAAAAATCCACCGGGGAAAGGAAATGTTACCGCCGGCACGCTCCACGATCGGGGGAAGAAAACACGCAGATCGATCTGAGCCACCGGAGTGCGGAAGTACTCCGCCATTACCTGCCAGATGTCCTTGTCGATTTGGGCCAGCGTGCCGGCCAGAATCAAAAAAATCGCCATCGCCATGAGCACGACGGTGATTTTCAGCGATGCGAGTGGTCGCAAGGCGTCGGCCACCACGCGGGGCAGCGAAGTCTCGGTCGACTCTCGTTCCGCCGACGCGTGCCGTTGTTGCAAGAGGTCGCTTGCCATCGTGTCGTCTTTCTTAGGTTGGTCAGGTGTCCACGCCCCCCGTTGCAACGGAAAGGCATGCCTAACATTTCGATCGTCTTCGCAAAGTCACGCCGCATGAACTGAAGCGGACGTGCTCTTCGCGCACTTGAAGTCGTCGCAGGATCGTCTCGCTGGGGCCCCTGCTACGGCGCGGCGAAGCGCACCGACCGAACAAACGCCTCGAAGTTTGGCTTCTCGCGATTGACCAGCGGCACATCGCCGGTCATTTTGAAAAACCAGGCGCGGCCCCCTTCGGCGGCCATCACGCCCAGAATGGCCTTCTTCGGCCCCACGAGTTCTACATAGTCGCCAGATTGCGCAGCGACTTCAATCTTCCTGAGCCCAGCATCAAGTTCCTGCTGTGTTATCTCGCCGAGTTCGATCTGTTGTCGCCAACGGTTGATATTCGGAAGTAAGGCACCCCCGGCACCATCGAGACTGATAACCGTCACCTCGGCCGATTCGGCGCCGTCGGCAATTGCAAAGGCCGCCTTGCGCAAGCCACCTGCGGGGGCTGGTTGCCACCCCGCCGGTTTGTCGTAAGTCAATTCCGAACTTGAGGATGCCGGTCCGCGTGGCTCCTTCCTCGGATCTTGCAGTGGAGCGGCGGAGGGTATTCCCCTGCCCGCGAACGGTGCCCGCGACATGCTGTCTTGCGGCTTATGACCCACGAGATCGACCAATGTGGCCGTTCCATCGACGATTTCGACAGATGTCACATTCTCGTGCAGCTGTGGGAGCGCCACAGGCGACAGCCCCAACTGACCACGCCAACGATTCAGGTTCGACAAGGTATATGCGTCGAGATCAGCTTCTGTCCGCGGCAGCAGAGTGACACTGAGATCGAGTGGCGCAGTTGACGACTTGGCGTCCGGCGCCGCGATTTCAATCGTTGCGTATCGCATCCCCGAGGCGGGTTTTTGCTGCCAACCCTCGGGCAATGTCCATTCGGGGGCAGCATCGCTGACGAAATGGACGCTTTTGACGAGCGCGCGAAAGTTGTCCGTCTGACCAGCGACCAAGTCGGCTGGTCCTAACAAGCGAAAAAACCACGCCTGCTCGCCGCGCGGAATCATCGCCGCCAGCATCCGGAAGTCGGCTGCTTGCGACGGCGTCTCTTCGCTGGCGTCCGGGCCGTTGCTGGCGGTGAGTGCCCGATCCTTGGGAACCCGATAATGGCTGATTTTTTCGCTACGATCGCAGCCGGCCGTGCCCACTAGGAATAGTCCCGTAAGCAACGTTAGAAAACACGGGTATATCGCAGGTCGCGATTTGTAAGCGAGCATGCAACAAAGACTTACGGCTAGGGGGTGAAAACCGGGCCGCAATCGGCGGGGGCGTCTATCAAGACGCAGCAGGCCCATGTCCCTCGTCACCCATTATAGCGCTCGCGTAAGGCGAAAGTATAGATACGCCCCCTACATCGGTTTGGGACGGGCAAGATAGCCCTGGCGAGGCGTGCCGGAACGGTTCTGTGCCGTTGCGACCGCAGGTCAATAAACGCTCGTCGTTGTCTCGGTCCAGCCGACCACAGGGGTTTCCGGGCCCATCACAAAGACTTCGACCCGGCGATTGGAATGCCGGTCTTCGGAATCCGCGTTTGTCGAGATCGGCTGGTGGTGGCCGTAGCCTGCAACCCCGATCTGTTCGTCGCGCACGCCTTTGTTACGTAGGTAATCAGCCACGGCCAGGGCCCGCGCGGCGCTGAGATGCCAATTATCGGGATATTTGTCTCGGGTTGGTCGCTTGGCAATCTGTCGGCTATCGGTATGGCCGACAACCATAATTCGCAGCTCGCTAGCCTCGGGCGACTTGAGAAAGTGTGCGAGTTCGTCCAATGAGGTCCGCGCGTCGGACCGTAGTTCGGCCTCACCGCTGTCGAAAAGCACGTCGATGTCGAAACGACTGACGCCCATTTCCGGATCGTAAGCGAGCCAGTCGTAGCGTCGCGATAGGTCGGCCAGTTGCAGGTCGCGTGACGATTTGTCGCTCCGCGCGCCTTCAACGAGTGAATCAACCTGACCGCGAAGCTTCCGGCGTTCTTTCTGATAGTTGGCGAGCTGCCGGCGGTCGACTCCTAGACGCTGATCGAATTCGGCCAATTCCTCCTCGGCCTGGATCAGCTTGTTCTCGATAGTGCGATTGTGCGCCTTGAGATTCTCGATCTCTTGTAATTGGGCTTGGTTCTGCTCGGTGAGCACCCGGCTCTGCATCTGAGCAGAGGAAAGCTGCCCAGGCGAGCTCCACTGGCACCCAGGCGCAATCGCCATCAAGCCCAGTAGGGCAAAGATCGATAGTTGACGGGACCAGCCCATGATTCGACTCCTTTCGAATCCGCACACTTGATCGCTGTAATTTGTCGGCCGCGCGCGAAACTAATCCTGCTCGTGAGCAATTAGCCAAACAAATTCATGATTGCGTCCATGATCGTGCTGTTGACCGGAAGCGGACCATTCCAACTCCACATGTTTCGCACCAGGTCGTACATCATCATTCCGCACAACGACATGAACAGCAGGCACATGCCAAGCAGCAATACGACCCAGATAGGATAAGGCGTTTCGACGGTCATGACCGGCGCTGTCCCGCTGGCGGCGGCAAACGCGGGTGCCGGTCCTCCCAAGCCTCCTTCGGACAACCCCCCTCCTGCACCGACATCCTCCTCGAGCATGGTCGACATGCCCCCTTCGGCTGAGGCGAACATGCTAGAGTCGGTCGCCTCGAAGGGGCTTTCCGAGTCGACGGCGATTACTTGTGACCCACTGTCTTCCGAGGACTCTTCTCCCTCCGGCGCCATGGGCGTCAACAAAAACTCGTCGCTGGTCTTCAGATCCATTACATCATCGGAATCGAACTCGGTGGCCCCACCGAGATCCTCACCCGACTCTGCTACTTCAAACGATGGGTCGGCTCCGGCCGAACGCAACTCGATCGGCGCGTCCAACGACAACCCGCTGTCCGCTGGATCGACCAACGAGATGCCGCTGTCTCCAGGGCTAAGGGTGATGTCACTGCCGGGGCCGCCGAGCACAAAATCGTCGTCCGAATACTCGTTCGCCAAGGTAATGCCCGAGTCGACGACCGGATCGACCGGCAGCGCTTCGCCGGCGAAAACTGTCGACCCTCCGACGGGCGGCGGTTCGATAATGCGACTGCTGCCCGCGGCAGGGGGGCTGATGGTTCCCAGGTCAAAGTTGCTGTCCTCAAAGGCACTAAGTTTGATTTCGCTTTCGTCCGACGCCACGCCCTGACCGGGTTTGCCAATCACTGTGCTCGAGGGACTGTCAGGACTGGCGCTCCCTGATTGCACACGAATCGTGCTATCCTCGGGACCCAGAGGTAGACCCGGCGTTCCAATAATTGTGCGGGAAGTGCTCGCGTCCTCAAAGCCGGCGGTCTCCAGTTTCACCGCGCTCTCGCCTGGCGAAAGCGGTGTTCCTGGCAAACCGATCATTGTTTTCGAGGCGCCGGCCGACGCATCGTCGGATGACACCAGTTTCACGTCGCTATCGAACGAAGAAAGAGGTAGGCCCGGCTGTCCAATTACGGTCGCCGAGGCGCTGGGACCCGAACTTCCAAGCTCGAATTCACTCAAAAGCACCACATCGTCGCCCGAGTCGTCGGCATCGTCCGGATCGATCGGCAGGTCCAGCGGGACTTCGCTGATCTCGTGCGAGTCTCCCAGAAAAACCTCTCCTGACATGTCCGAGGCCGCGCCGGACGAACGATTCTCCGCAACCCGATCAACGTCCTCGGGCTTAAACTTCCAACTCGTGCCATCACGGTAACCGTACAAATGTCCCTGCTGCCGCAGTTCATTGACTTCGTCGGGGCTCATCCCCAACTGTTCGGCAGCTTCGGCCAACGTGACAAACTTGCGGGTCATGCGTTACCTCCGGCAGTTGTGTTCTCTCGCCATGCAAGAGAACCCAGTTCGCCGGTTGCATCGCACAACCAGCGGACGCTTATCTCTGTTCCACGAGGGCCCGCACTTCCGACGGCAACGGGCTGACGCCGTTGTACTCGTCGATCTGCAAATCCCACTGGAACTTCCGTACACCTTTTAGAACAATATCGCCTTTGCTCGGATCGAGCTGGTAATAGCCCAGCACCCGCGTTTTTGAGTCAACGATCGCCAACATTTGGCGGCCATCGGCCGATTGCGAAGGCAGGACGATTAGTCCATCCGATATGTCGGGCGCCGTTGACGTGCGTTGTGCCAGGGCACGACCGCTGTCACCGCCTCCCGCGACAGCCGCGTACGCCACGCCAGCGCCGGCTAAAGCTCCCAGTATCATTTGTCTCATGCAACCACCTAGGGCTGATGGGATTAGGGAAACTGGGGTCCTTAGTCCATTCTAAGAAGCCCAATTTCCGATTCAACAAAAAATGTGCCGGCGAAATGGTTCTGGTACTGCGGAACAGGGGGTGACCGAACCAATTACGGACCAAATACCCGCACCGCCGCTAGAACCGCACCAGTTCCACCTTTGAACGCCGGAGACTTAAAATCGCGAATCTAGGGCCGGAAGCCGTACAACTCGTCTGGGAAATAGCAATCCAAACTCTCGTACGGTGGCCAGCAAGAAGGGATTTCCGCCGATTGCGAACGCTAACGCCTGGGATCCGAGCCATGGTCCCACCGGCCCGAACTGCCTAGGCTCGTCCGTGGACGAGCCTGCGCCATTCACACGGTGGAGACAAAAACGCGCGGGAGTGTACCGCCGCCGTCGGGCGACCACAAGGTCAAGTAGTGCCAAGCCCTTAGCGTGACGAGCCTTACCGGCAATGCTCGCTAGCGGTGGTCGGGTCGACCTGCCGGCATCCTTGTCTACAATAAGCGAGCCCGCCTCTTTTCTAACCTCAAGCAAACAACCGGCAGCATGCAGCACGCCACGCGCACCGCCGACATAGGCTTGCTGGTGAGCGGTGGGCTCGATAGCGCGATCCTACTTGCACATTTGATTGATGCTGGGCGTCGAGTGCAGCCGTTCTACGTTCGTTCTCATTTGACTTGGGAACAGACCGAACGGGCGTGGCTCCAGAAGTACTTGCGGGCATTGAATCGGCCAAGCTTGTCGCCCCTAGTGACGCTAGATTTGCCTCTCGACGATGTGTACGGAGTGCATTGGAGCACTACCGGCAAGGCCGTTCCGGGGGCCGACACGCCGGACGAGGCCGTGTATCTGCCAGGCAGAAACGCGCTGTTGCTCATCAAGGCAGTCATCTGGTGCCAGCTGCGCGGTATTGGCGAGCTTGCGCTTGCCCCGTTGGGGTCGAATCCGTTTCCCGATGCCACGGACCAATTCTTTGCAGAGTTTGAATCTGCCTTAAACCGTGCAACCGACAGCCAACTGCGCATCGTACGGCCCTTTGCCACCTTTTCCAAACGCCAAGTTATGGAATTGGGGCGAGGTTACCCGTTGGAATTGACATTCTCCTGCATCGCGCCTGTCGACGGAATTCATTGTGGAGAATGCAACAAGTGCGAAGAACGCCGGCAGGCTTTTCTGAATTCCGGGCTGCCTGACCCGACGCAGTACGCACGAGGACGTGTATTGAAATAACGCGGCACGATAACGCCGCGAATTTGTATTTTGCCCGAGACAGTTTGACTTCACTCATCAAAACTAGGGGAGGCCGCTGTTGACTGCGGCCGAGGTTAGACCATGTTCCGCGTCACACGCGAAATCGACTTCTGCTATGGGCACCGGTTGCTCAATTACGATGGGAAGTGCAAGAACCTGCACGGGCACAATGGCCGAGCGGTTATCGTGCTCGAAGGTGCCGCGCTCGACGATCGTGGCATGCTGTTGGATTTCTCCGACATCAAGCAAGTAGTAAGCCGCTGGATCGACGATCAGTTAGACCATCGTATGTTGCTGCATCGTGATGACCCGGTGGTGCCATTGTTGCGCGAGGTGGGAGAACCACTCTATCTACTCGACGAAAACCCCACGGCCGAGAACATTGCCAAATTGATTTTCGAGTTTACCGCCGCGCAGGGATTTCCAATTGTCGAAGCGCACCTGTGGGAAACGCCGCACTGTTTCGCGACATATCGCCGCTGAACAGCGTAGCGCGCGTCGTTTGCCCCACGTCCGTACAGCTGCAAGCGCGACATCAATGCGATAGGTGATTGTCGCAGGTTCGCGACGGAAACAGCCTTTCTGCCGGCAGGGCTACTCCCGATGCTGCCATCTGGATAGTTCAGCTGCGATTGAACTTGCGCTGACATATTTCGGCATTATTCTTTGCGGCACGGTACGTGCATCTTGTCCCACGCAAGCAAGAGGAGGCCTTCGGTAGCCTCCAAGAAAAGTGCAAATTCAAGGAGAGAGGAGTAAGGACATGCGACGCATCATGTGGAGCGTAGTCATGACGGGAGTGATGTTGGCTGCCGTGGGACTCTCCGACCCAGAACAAGCCCAAGCAGGCCCGGGATTCTTTAGCTTGTCCGTTGGAACGCCAAGCTATACGGGATACTACGGTGCCGGCTATCCAGGCCCCGGCTATGGTGGCTATCCGGGGCCGAACTATGCCGGTTACGCGGGCGTCGCTCCCGTTGTTTCGCAGCCATATATGTACGCTGGATTACCGTTTGGTGGCGGTCCAAGTTATCCAGGTCTGCAGTATGGCGCTTATACCCCGGGCGGATTCTATCCGCATGCCAGTTATGGTCATCACGGCTATGGCCACGGCCATTATCGCTGGTAGGTAGATGTGAGTACGGCCCATTGCAAGCTTGCGCCAGTCTAGCAGCTGTCGTGCAAGCATTGGCTGGACTGGCGCAAAAAAAAACGCTCTGGCGGACCGTTTCCAGTCAACACCAGAGCGTACCCTCCTGGGAAGGCGCGTCGATAATCTGCGTTGTCGGGGTAGGGGAGTGCGAAGACGCGCCGCGGCAGGATTGCGGATCGCCCGTTTTTCGCTTCGTGCCTATCGACCCAAAATGTCTGCGAGCATTTCTTGCACTGCTGCCGTAGGGCTATCACTAGGGCACACAAGGATAATGCAACACGATATCGGCAAATCGATGTCAGGAATCTGAGGCCGTTTCCTTGAGAGTCCCCGAAGATGCGTTGCCACCATTGTGAGTCGCGATAGCGAAGGAAATGATCGATGCCTCTCAACGTACATAGAGGACGCCGGCACGCGTAGGCTGGAACGTTTTCGTTTTCCAAATTCAAGGCGACCCTTTTGCAACGCATTGCACATGTCGTGGCGATGTCGCTTGCTGCCACAGGATTCTAGGCACCCACGTCACTTCGCCAAGTCGACGGTTCGCCGAGGTGGTGCATTTGGCGCGGAATCGCATGTTTCTTGGGAGACTGCTGGACCTGGCTGCTAGCTTCGCCTCTCCTCCCAGATTCCCTCGGTGCAACTGTGCTTGGCGCTGACAAGCCTACCGAGTAGCTTTAGCGGCCCGATATCGCAGCCCGGCTGCATGCTGGCGCCCGTTTTCCTGCACTGACTTTATCGATTAGGTCGATTGTATCGACAGACTACTGCTGCGCACTGGCTTTGGCCGAAGGCAAGTTCCGATGCGGCGCCAGTTTGGCTTCGGATGGTCGGCCAGCTGGGCCTAGCGGGGTCGATCGAAGAGCGCTGGTCGCGGCACTGACGATTCGAGTTCGGGTGAAAGACATCTTTCAGGCAGGCCGCACGGCATGAGTCGTTCACCCAGGAAGACCGCAGCGTTCTCGCTGTTCACGTTTCTAGACGTGATGCTGTGTACGTTGGGGGCGCTGATCATCGTCCTGATTTGCGTGGTGCGAACGGCCCAGATCAAAAATGCAGAAGCGGCGCCCGAGGCCGGTACGGAGGTCGAAGAACTGGTTTCGCAACGCGAGACCGTCGAGTGGCGTTCCAAGCACCTGGAGGCGGCGCGCGAACAAACCCGTGCGCAATTGCGGGACCGTCGTTTGGAGTTGAGTCACATCGAAGAACACTCGCGCCGCTTGCGCATGCAACTGGCCGAGTTAGAGGCTGCCGAGGCGGCTCTGACCAAGGACCACAACGACGCGCAACTTGAAGGTCTCCGCAGTGAGGCACGCCGTCTTGCGGGATTGGCCGCCGACGCCGAAAAGGATCTAGAGCAGGCTCGTAAAGATGTTCGCTCTCGTCGCCCTTCGTACGCGGTCGTGCCTTACGAGGGGCCAAATCAGACCATGCGCCGCCCCATGTACATTGAATGTACAGGCGATCGTATCATTCTACAGCCGGAGAACGTTGAGCTCTCGCCAGATGATTTCGCAGGCCCGCTCGGCCCCGGCAACCCACTTGCTGCAGGGTTGCGAGCCGCGCGGGAATACCTCATCGACTACCGAGGCACTCGCGAGGGAGAGCCTGGCGAGCCTTATCCGCTGCTGCTGGTTCGGCCGGACGGCATCGAAATGTATTACGCGGCTCGCGCCGGCATGACCTCATGGGGTTCGGAATTTGGTTATGAGTTCATCGACCAGGATTGGAAGCTGGAATACCGTGACCCGCAGCCGGCCATGGTTGAGTCGATACGGGTCGCTGTGCAGGAGGCACGTATTCGACAGCGCGTTCTGGCCCGCGCGGCCCCCCGCTATTACGCGGAAAACAAACCAGCAAAATGGTATCGAGCTTCCTCACAAGGGGGCATCGTGCAAGATAGCGGCCCAACCGACGACGATGTGCGCGGCAACGGTCGCTATGGCGGATCGGGCCGGTCGGGTGGCCGAGGTGGTTATGCGAATCGGGGCGGCAGCGGTCGTGGACCTGGGAGCGATGGCAGTACGGCCGGACGTGTTGGCGGTTCAGGACGGTACGGCTCTGGCAATGGCGCAGCCAGAGGCTCAAACGGTACAACCGATTCGTCGGACGGTGGCGACGACGTTGCGAGCGTATACGGTGCCGCTGCTAGCGGGACTTCGAGCTACCCAGGTGGCGGCAAGCCGGGCGCGGGGCCAGGGACTGGCGCAGTTGGTGTTGCGACGGGCACGGGTTCTGGCGGGTCAGCAGCGAGCTACGATGGCGGTGCAACCGCCGGCAGCGTCCAAGGAGGGGCAGGTTTCGGTGGCGCGCAATCGGGTCTTGCCGCCAATAACACATTGGGCAATGGCCTAGGGAACGGTACCGGATCAGGGGGTGCTGCGGGTGATGGCCCCTCATTAGGAGGCGGCACTGGCACGGGGACCGGTAACTCAAACGTTCCTGGTGCTGCGCCAATCGCAGTACCAACGGGCAGTCAGGCCGGATTGGCCGGTGTTCGGGCGGGTGGGCTACCAGCCGGCGCGGGCGGGGGCGGTGCTTCAGGTGACATGCTCGGCGGTTATGTAGCGGGCAACGCCTCGGGCGGGGGCGCCGCAGGAGGCTCATTCGATCAGCGCGCCAACAGCCTGGGTGGCAATGGCAGCGCCGGTGGCACAGGGCAGGCAATGCCAGGTGCGGCGGCAAACGCACTCGCACAGCAAGCAAACAGCGCAGCGGGCACTATCGGTGATAGTCTGGCTGGGGGCGACTCGAGCACCGGTCAGCTAAGTGCTCCGGGCGCGGCAGGTGGACAACCGGGCGGTCAGCCCGGCGGTGGTCCTGGAGGAAGTGCGGGGGGAAATTCCGGAGGCAGCCCGGGCGGCGGTCCCGGGGGAAAATCAAACACGCAAACCGGACAGGCGGGGGCAGGACAACTTGGCGGACAACCCGGCGGCGGGCAAAGCGGACAAGCATCTAGTGGACAACCGGGTAGTCCTGGCGGGCAGGCCGGCATGATGTCGGCAAGCGCGAGCGGCAACTCCAGTTCATCCAGCTCCTCATCGAGTTCGGCCTCTGGCAGTCCCAGCATGACGAACCAACCTTCAATGCCCAACCTGACGTTTGGCAACCAGGGCCAAACGGCGACATCAAGCATGGCCGACAGTCGCGGCAAGAACTGGGGCCTGCCTGAAGAAGCACGTCATGCAGTTCCAATCGCTCGTCCAGTGCGCGTCGAGTGCTTGCCGGACAAATTGATATTGCGCTCCGAACAGAATCCTTCGCAAACACAGGAGATTCCGCTGACCGCACGTACGGAAGACTCGGTCGAAGATCTGGTCAGTTCCGTCTGGAAGCACGTCGACAATTGGGGATCAGCGGGCCGGGGTATGTACTGGCAGCCAAGCTTGTCAGTCGACGTGGCGCGAGGCGCGGACGGCCGCTATGCCGATTTGCAGACTCTGCTGGCCGACAGCGGCCTGAACGTGAAACAAGCGCCCAAGGCGCCGGCCCAGGCGGCGAAACCGAAAAGAAAGTTTACCCCATGGTGAGACACAAGAGTGGCGGAACCTTTGTGCAGGTTTTTGGACTGCGCACCGTGGCGCCGGCGCGCTTTTGGCTTTGCATGACCCTTGTAGCGTTTTTGTCATCGTAAGCGAGTGGAATGAGCTCCCATGGCGCGTGTCGTTCGAGGAGAAGAAGAAGCGTTCGGCAACGACTCCTTTCTGGATGTCGTCGCCAACATTGTCGGTATTCTGATCATACTTGTTGTCGTTGCCAGCATGCGGATCAAGCATTTGCCATCGCTGCTTTCTCCCGGGCTTCAATCGAAAGAGAAAGCGTCAGCGGCGTTGGAAGAGGCACAGTCGGCGATGACGGCGCTCGAGCAGGACTCGTTGGACCTTACGGCAGAAATTCAAAAGGTCACGATGGCCGCCGCAGGCCGCTATCAGGAGCGCGCCGTACTCGCACAGATTGTGGCACAGCGTCAAAACGCGATCGAAGAAAAACGCAAATCGCTGAGCGGCGTCTCGCGAGATCAATTCGATCTTGAGCAGAGCCTTGCGGTCGCGGAAGCCAAACTGAATCAGATCGAGCAGGAAAAGCAGTCGTTGGATACGTCAGCAGCGCCGACGATTGAGGTCCGCACCTACCCGACGCCCATTAGCCAGGTCGTTTATGGCAAGGAAATGCACTTTCAGCTGAAAGACGGCCTGATTTCGGTAATCCCACTGGACGTGCTACTCGAGAAGTTCAAACGTCGCGTCCACGAGCAGGTCGATCGCCTGCGCGATGAGCGCGAGTTTTCAGACACTGTAGGCCCCGTCGACGGCTTCCGCCTGAAGTACATCGTCGAGCGAGTCGATATGCAGCCCGACTCGGGTCACTCAGGCAGCTATGCGCAACTGCGCCAATTCACGCTCATCCCCATGTCCGCCGACCTCGGCGAACCACTCGAGGAGGCGTTAGCATCACAATCAAGGTTCCGCACGTCGTTAGCGGGTACCGATCCACGGCGCACTACCATCACGCTTTGGACTTACGAAGATAGCTTCCCGATGTTTCGTGAAATGCGGAAACAGATGCACGAGATGGGTTACAGCGTAGCCGGGCGCCCGCTATCGCAGGGACAGCCCATCGCTGGTTCGCCGCACGGCAGCAAATCTGCCGCACAATAACAGTTTGCCAGTTCAATGCCGACTACTGACGACGTTCCGCCGTCGAACGCTAATCCCTATTGAACATCGACCGTCGCACGAGTGATCCCGTGCTCGACGGCCGCAAAGATGCTGTCGATCTCGGCGAGCGTGATCGCCAGCGGCGGCATAACCACGACGACATCGCCCAAGGGACGCAGCAGAACGCCTTCATCGCGTGCGTAGCGACAGACGGACCGGCCGCGCTGCTCCTCCCAGTCAAAAGGGGTATGCGTCGATTTGTCGCGTACCAACTCGATGCCTGCAATCATGCCGCATTGTCGAACATCTCCCACGCAACGATGCTGAGCCAGACGCTGTAAGTGCCATGCGATTCTATCGATCTTCGGGGGCAACCTTGCGAGTACCTGATCATCCTCAAACACCTGTAGCGATGCGAGCGCTGCGGCCGCTGCGAGAGGGTTGCCGCTGAACGTATGACCGTGGAAAAACTGGCAACCGGCCGCGTAAGGACCGAGAAAGGCGTCCCTCACTTCGCTCGTGGCCAGCGTTGCGGCCAGCGGCAGATAGCCGCCCGTCAATCCCTTGCCCAAGCACAAGAAGTCAGGGGATACGCCTTCCTGTTCGCAAGCGAACATTCGTCCCGTCCGACCGCAGCCCACGGCCACCTCGTCGGCAATCAAGAGCACATCGTAACGGCGCGTCAACTCGCGCAGTCCACTCAGGTAGCCGGCCGGATGCACTATAATGCCGGCGGCGGCTTGCACCAATGGCTCGACCACGAGGGCGGCTATTTCCTCATGTCGCTCGGCTAGGGTGCGTTCGACAAAGCCTAAATAGTATTCTGCAGCCCGCTCGCGCGATATGTCAGCAGGGGCGTGATACGTTACAGGCGATGGTACGCGGATGCAGTCAAATAGCAGCGGCCGGAACATCGCGTGAAAACGGGCCACGCCGCCGACGCTCACGCTGCCGAGCGTGTCACCATGATAGGCGTCAGTCATGGCAAGAAAACGGGTCTTGGCCGGACGCGGATCCTGGCGCTGTTGCCAGTATTGAAAGGCCATCTTCAATGCGACTTCCACGCTCGACGAACCATCGCTCGAAAAGAAAACGTGGTTCAAACCCGCTGGCGAAATTTTAACCAGTCGTCGCGCAAGTTCGATCGTCGTCGAGTTGGACGCGCCTAGCAGCGTGGTGTGCGCCACCTTGTCGAGCTGATCGCGAATTGCCGCATCGATTCGCGGATGCTGGTGACCATGAACGTTGCACCATAGGCTGCTGACG
>DASXEJ010000333.1 GCA_036490175.1 Pirellulales bacterium
GTACCGCCGTGTCGCGCATGCCACGTCGTTCGACTTGTTCGGCCAGAGTGCCGGCACCGTCGGAAAGCACGACGCGCGCCGCCGTCTGTAGCAGCACCCGGTCGTCCTCCGACATCTGTTCGGGGCGCCGTACAAAAACACCACCGGGACGGTCGATCAATTGCGCCTCGGTGCTGTTGCCAATCGAGTTGTTGATCTCGTCGTGTAGCACCTGGCGATAACCTGACTGGTCCTCGTTCCAGATCACCAGATCGACCGACAGGCCTTTGAACCGCCAATAGGCGTGGGCGCGTATGAGTTGCCGGACGATTTCGATCTTGTTCTGGTCAGCGATTCGCAGCAGGACAATCGGCAAGTCACCCGAAATACCGTGCCCCCAAAGCCCAGACTGGCCGCGCGTGTTTCTCGCCAGCACGCTGGCACTGGCGCGGCGCAGATTCGTGGCATAGATGATCGAGCTGGCGAGCCGGCCGTACAGCTGGGCGTCAGCCTCGGTCGCATTGAGTTGTTGCAAAACGACCTGCCCGTGCGTCCATGCCAAGTCGAGTAAACGATCGGCCAGATGCCGATCATGATATTTCTCGGCCAGGCCCAACGCTCCGTCGCGCGTCTCGGAGACACCGGTCACGACGTCGACCACCGCCGTTTCGCCCGGCTCGATCGCTACCGTGCAGCGGATCGACACGATGGGGTCGAGAACCGGCCCCTCGCTGTTCGTGAGAGGAACCGGTCGCGCCATGGCCTGAGGATCGACGACACTACGGCCGCGGCCGATAAACTTCGCCTTGTCCGACTCAAACGACGGCGCGCCAACCGACGTGCCGTGTACCGACATCAAATGCACCATCCACGGCGGCTTCTCCTGATGCGATCGGGGACGACGGGTGCAAAGGATAGCGTCGCGATCGCGGATGATCTCGGTTTGTACGAACAGATTGCTGAAGGCCGGATGCGTCGCGTCCGAGGCCGGACTGGCGAGCACAACTTCCGCGTAGCTGGTCAACTCGATTGTGCGCCGTTGGCGGGAGTGGTTGGAAATATTGATCCGCCGCAGTTCGACGTCATCTTCAGGGGATACCGTCACCTCGGTATAGGTATCCAGCTCGAAATCGCGGCGGCGGAACTCGGCACGGGCCTGTGGAAAAATGGCCTTGTAAGCGGGCGAGGCCTTCAATGTTGGCTGAAACGCGGCCGACCACACTTCATTGGACGTCACATCGCGCAAATAGCAAAATGTGCCCGTATCATCTCGTGAGACGTCTTCGCGCCAGCGTGTCACGGCAATGTCTTTCCAGCGACTGTAACCGCTGCCGGCATTGGTGATCATCACATGATACTGGCCGTTCGACAGCAAATGCACTTCGGGCGTGGGCGTGCTAGGCGAAGACAGCACGCGCATCAGCACTTCGCGGGCGACTTCTGGCCGCGGCGCTTCGGTGGCTTCGGCCGACCGCGGGAAGACCGGCGCCGCCTTGGGGATGCGCTCGTGCAGTAACAACTCGGTGGCCTGAAACGGTGGATAGGCCTCGAATCGCCTTTGCATGGGTCGATCGAGCAAGGCATAGGCAAACGCCAACAGACTCATGCCCTGATGATGAGCCATGAACGAGCGCACGATGGCGAACGGCTGGCCGCCAGCAAGCCTTGCCGACGTGTAGTCCAGCGCCTCGTAGTTGCCGTAGTTGCCGTTGATTCCCATCAAGGCCATCCGCCGCAAATTGGAGCACGCCGCCTGGGGAGCCACCATCAATGCCATGGCCGCGGCATACGGCGCAATCACCAGATCGTCGGCTAGCCCTCGCTTGAAGCCCAGGCCCGGAACGCCAAAGGCACGATATTGATAGTTCAGTTGGGCATCGGTGGCGTTATATCCCGATTCGGATATACCCCAGGGGACCTTGTGACTCTCGCCGTAGGCAATTTGCCGTGCCACCGCGGCTTTGTTCGTTTGGTCGAGCAGGGTATCGTCGAAACTTGGCATCACCAGCAATGGCATCAAGTACTCGAACATCGACCCGCTCCACGACAGCAGCGTGGGCTCGCCATCGACTCCCGTCAGCAGTCGGCCGAGAGCGAACCAGTTTTCCTGCGGAAGTTGTCCTTCGGCAATCGCGACGTAGCTGGCCAGCCGCGCTTCGGAGGCCAATAAATCGTAGAAACTGGTGTCGCGTCGTCGCTCCGCGACGTTGTATCCAATCGCCAACAATCGCCGCGAGGGGTCGTACAGAAAGTCGAATTGCGCGCCGCTCAATTCCAGGCACGTCTCGCCGAGCCTGTCGTGTAGCGCGAGACGGTCCTTGGCCTGGGCACTGACGTCGTCGACGCGTTGCCGCAGTTGCACAAGCCATTCACGGCCTGGCCCAGCCGTCGCGAGCGCATCGTCGATCAGTCCAGAAAGTTGCTGTGAGAACTCCGCAACGCCTCGCAAACTAAACTTGCCATTTGCGGGCTCAAGCGCCGCTTTGAGAGGCGCTAGCGATGCTATCGCCGACGGGCCGTGTGCCTGCCATATTTCTGGCGGCGGCGGCAGCGTTGCCAACGGCAAAAATGCATTCACCTCTGCCAGCCAGGATTGAGCCTGGCGCTTAAGTGCCTCGCTCCACCCGCGTACTTGTTGATCGGAGTGCTTGGTAAACTCGGCCCACGTCGTATCGTCGGCGAACCGTTTGAGCAATTCGATCTGCCGGGAAAGCGCAGGCGGGATGTGCGCTAGTTCGTTCTCCAGCTTTCCAAGATAAGTCGCGGCGCGAAGAGGATTACGGCTGGCGCTTTCCGAATTCTCTTTATCCGCGTTGCCGCCCCGCAGAGCCTTGATCAACACCCTGAGCGTACTGCTGAGCCCCCGGAAAGCGGCAGGCGGAAGAATGTCTTCGTCGCCCAACTGCAACAAGCCCTCGCGCAGAGTAAGCAGATGGCCGACCAGATTGCCACTGTCGACCGTCGAAACATAACGCGGAGGAAGAGGCTCTAAGGTGCGCGTGTCGTACCAATTGAAGAAATGTCCCTGATACCGCTCCAGGCGTTGCATGGTCGCCAGGGTGTTGCCGGTTCGCTCTGCCAGCTCTTGCGCCGGGATAAACCCGAAATCATGGGCCGTCAGGTTAGACAGCAACGCCAAGCCGATGTTGGTGGGAGACGTGCGATGGGCGATGACCGCCGCGGGGTATTCTTGAAAGTTGTCGGGGGGAAGCCAGTTTTCCTCGCGTGTAACGAACGTCTCGAAAAAGTGCCACGTCTGTCTCGCCAGGTCTTCCAAAAACTTGCGGTCGTTGTCGTTCAGTTGAACAACATCGCTCGGCAAGAGTCGGCTGAGCCACCAGGCAATGGCCGGGGACGAAACCCATAACAGCGCTACCGGCAGCGAAGCCAACAGGGCATCGGGTCGAAAGCGCACCAGGTAGACAATGACGGATAGCGCCAGCATGGGCCCAAACCACATCGCTCGGATCGTGCCCACCAAATGTGTGCGGGCCGTCTGCTCGGCATCGCTTGAAGTGCGCCACTGCAGCAGGTTCCGCTTCGTGATTAGCAAACGACCCAGGGTGCGCACAATCGCATCCGTGCTGTAGTAAGCTTCGTCCGGCAAAAACGTCAGCGCGCATAGCGCTTGGATTGCTCTCCGCCCGAGTGATTGCAACGTGTCGCGGATGTGCAAACGCCAGGAGAGTTCGACGGGCCGCTTGACGAACTCGACAAACAACCTCAACAGGATCGGAATCAACAAAATCGCCACGACGAACAGCGTCCAAAACGACGCCGGGCCGACCGGAGTCAGCCAATACAAGACCAGCAGCAGTGTTAGCGCCGCCGGCACCAGGCTGCGCCGCAAGTTGTCGAGTATCTTCCAGCGTGAAAGAGCGGATAGTGGATTCTTGACAGTCCCGCGGGACAGGTGCGGCACCCAGGGAAAAGCCCAAGCGGCAATTTGCCAGTCACCGCGGATCCAGCGGTGCCGGCGGCTGACGTCAACGGCGTACCTGGCCGGGTACGTCTCGAACAACTCGATATCGCTGACCAGCCCCGAACGCGCGTGGCAACCCTCGATCAGATCATGACTGAGGATCAAATTGTCGGGAAGGCGGCCTCCCAGAAACTGCTCGAAGGCATCCACGTCATAGATGCCCTTACCGACGAACGAGCCTTCCTGAAACAGGTCCTGATACACATCGGACACGGTGCCGGTATAGGGATCGATCCCAGCCTGGCCGCCAAAAATGCGCACTAGCCAAGATCGCCGCGCACTGGGCAAACTCAACGAGACCCGCGGTTGCAGGATGCTGTACCCATCCACGACCGACCCGCCGCTATTGCCGCAGCATGGCCGATTCAAAGGGTGCGCCATGGTGGCCACCAATTGGCGCGCCGCTTCGCGGGGTAGCTGAGTGTCGGAATCCAACGTAATGACGTATTTCACGCCTGTCAGGGCGGTGGTATCGCCGACAATGAGAGAAAAGTTCTTTCCGTCTGCTCCGCGGAGAAATCCGTTCAAGTCTGCCAGCTTGCCACGCTTGCGTTCGTGTCCCATCCAAACCCGCTCTTGCGCATTCCAGCGGCGCGGCCGATGAAACAAGAAGAAGATGCTGTTCCGGTCGGCCTGATACTTTTCGTTCAATGCCTGGATTTCGTCGCGGGCCAGGTCCAACAGCGGCTGATCTTCTGCGCTCACGGCCGCCGGCGCATCGCGCAGGTCGCTGAGCAACGCGAAATGTAAACTGTCGTCCCGATTGGCCAGATAGCGAACCTCGAGGGCCTCGACCAGATCTCGCACTCCGTCGGCGCTGGTGAGCATGGTCGGAATCGCCACGATCGTGCGATTCTCCGCGGGGATCCCCGCGGAAAAGTCCATCCTCGGCAGGGTTCGCGGAACGACGACCAAGGTAGCGAGCCAATTGACAACCGCTACGCCCAACTGCGAGGCGCCGAGAAATACCAGCAGAACCGTGGCCCCTATCAGCACGGCGCCGGCATCATGGTGTACGTCTTGAACAATCGCGGCCGCCAAAGTTGCCACGGTAAGGAGGACGGTCGTTCCTAGATACAACAGCAGCGCATGGCGTCGTCCCCAGCGCAGCACTTTTCGCGCGATCGAGATCCGCGCATTGACGAGCGTCTCGAGTTCAGGCAGGCCGCGATCGATCAAAAAGTAACCGACATGCGCCGACCTGTCGCGTACGCCTCGCAAGTTGGCAGCTTTCATCGCCAGCTGTACAGCGCCTAATGCGACCTGCCATTCGGGCAGACGCGCGTTCTTGGCCACGCGTTCTATGACATGCCGATACCGATCACGCGTGGCAAAATCCATCTCGGCGTAAACGTCCGAGTAACCTTCCTCTTCTTGCAAGATGCGGCGATACTCGCGCACACCGGCTTCGTCGGGATGGGCAAATTCCTCAGGCGGATAGCCGCGCAAAATCTGCTCGACCACGCTAAGCGATTCAACGAACGAATGCCAGTCCATGGCACCCAGGAATCGCAAGCTGGTGACGCTATTGCCGATCGAGACTTGATCCGCCGCTTGCTGTTGCCCCTCGCTCTGCATGAGCTGCTCGATCGTGACATGCCGTTCGGCCAGGCGTTCTTCCAACCATAGCAATGGCAGCGCCATCACATGGCTGTGCTCTTGCAGCCGGCGGGCAAACTCGGCCACGAATTCGCTGTCCATAGCGGTGCTGGACCCGCTCATCTCGGCGATCACCAGAATCAAGCCGCGCGGGTCCGTCTCCGCCGCGTTGATCATGCGATCGGCCCACACATTCGCCTCGTCGCGGTGCAGCCTGGCGGCCGTCATGCGCGCGACCACGCGACGAAGATTGTCGATCAACGCCAGCCGCAGCATGATGGGAATCGCCCACAGCTCTCCCAGTGCAAGCGGAGATATCGTTTGGTAAGCGGCAACCAGCGACGTGAGACTATCGGCGGTAACCCGACCATCGACGTGCGAGATTAGTTCCTGGGCGATATCGTAAACGCGCGGAAGACCTGTAAGAGGTCCCTTGGTCAAACGGGGCAACTCGGTGCTGTAATTCTTCGGCAGGTGGCGTCGCGCCGTACGGATTTGCTCTTCGATCAGATAGAAATTATCGAGCAACCATTCGTCGGCGGGCGATGTACGCCGCTTGGCGGCAATCGCCGAAACGACCAGCTTGTAACCGCGCTGCAGGATCTGCTCGTTCTCGTGCAGGCGACCGAGCAGATGATCGGGCCCGGGACGCAAATCGACTTCGTGCCAAGCGGCCAGCGATTTGGCGTGCTTTTCCAGCTGATCCGTGCTGAATAGCTCGGATCGCAACGGTTCTTCATCGGGTCCGCCAAGCGGAATCGGTTTCGACCGACTGGCAAGATTCAAGAGCCGATGAGCCAACTCGCGATGCCGTACCTCCAAACCGTAAGACTCCTCATGTCGAAGATTTGGGCGACCGCAGAGCGGCGGTGAACAACTCTATCGTACGCCATAAACTGCTTGCGCTCAACCGACGGAAAATTCCGAACACCTGGCGCGACTTGAGGATACGTCAATCGAGCTGCATGGCAATGGGGCGCACTGCGTGCGTCCATAACGGTGTCGATTCAACCACTCTGGCTGTTTTTCAAGCAGCCCGCTCCGGCATCTGTGGGAACCACTCGTTCGCCGCATTCCGTGCGGTTACTACTGTGCGCACGGCACTTTATTTGCACTGCAAGTAGTTTGGGCGTTGATTTTCCGGCGTCCTCATTCTTCTTGGTGTTTCTATATGCCTGAGTCATTGCGCATCGCCATCGCGGACGACGATCGCTCCACACGCGAGTTGCTACAACGGATGATTGCTCATCTAGGGCACTCGGTGGTTGCTACGGCTGAGAATGGTGAAACACTGATCGCGCAGTGCAAACAGGTGCAACCGGACGTTGTCATTACCGATAACATGATGGCGGATGTTAACGGAATGGATGCCGCCTTGGAGATCTACAAGTCACGGCCGCTGCCCATTGTCTTGCTGTCCGGCTATTGCGACCCGAAGTTAGTACGCAGTGCTGAGGAAAAGCATGTGCTCGTCTACCTGGTAAAGCCGATCAGCGAAGCCCACCTCGAAGCCGCCTTGGCGCGTTGCACCGAGGAGCTGCGCGCTGCGCCCATGCGTGAATTGGACGAGCAGAACGACGTGCTGATGAGCGCAACCGAGCAATCAGGTGACTCTCGATTTCAGACCCGCAGCCACACGGCACCGGCAGAACAGCGCCCCGTATAAATATTGCGCAGCGTGCAGGAGTGTATCTCAGCGGTCTGAAGAGTCAGCGTCATCGTATGCACGCTGGTCGCGCATGGCGGTGTATCTGGCTCGGCCGCGATCGGACGGTGGCGGCGTTGGCTCCGCCCACTCCGTGGGCTCGGCCTGTTCGTTTGCACTCATGTCATTCATGGGCGCCGCCATGCTATTGCCACCACGACCGCAATTACTGCACCCAGTGCCGCCGCAGTAGTCACCACAATTACCTATGCCGTTCCCTGGATACGGTCCGAAGTGGCATGGAAAGACCAGGGCGTGCAATGAATCGAACCATGGCACGCCACAACTCGGGCCGCAGTTGCAACCAGAGGCGAAGCCCACAGAGAGCGAGAGCGCTGCGATCCATTTGAATCTTTTCATGTGCGGTGGATTCTCCGTCTCGTCTCACACAGTTCCGATCATGCGATCACGTCCCACGCGAAACGGACGGTGTGCTTGTATGTACACGCCCGCCGCAGAGGGACGTCGAATGCGCAATATCAGCAGCTACCCGCTGGTCTGGTGTACTTGCCGTAGTCGAATCATCGGTCGCGCGCGGCGTTAAAATCGACCTAATCCGCACATATTCTCCGATGAGAAAAGTCGGCTGCCGTAGCTCGCGCCGTGCTAGCACACGGTCTGACAGCGCTCGAGACCAAGGCGCAGGGCGGTGCCCTGCCCGAAAATGAACCCGCTCGGGGAAATACGTCGCGCCCGGGCGCGACCTAGCACCATGCCGCCCCGGCGTGGAAATACGATCCCTGCCTAGTCGCCGCTGTGGTCGTGCCTCCGCAGTTTACAGGTCGATCGACTTGCCGGGCGCGCGTAATGTCGGTTTGCGAGACACCGTTGTGGGTGCGGCGGGCGGCTGTGGCGCCGGTGGCGTAAAGCTTGGCTGCAACGTGTCGCGCAAAGACTGGGCTACGGTATAGCCAGGGGCCGCTCGCAAGACCTCGTCGAGAATCTTGCTGGCATCCGTCGACCGATTTGAGTACGCGTATTGATAGGCGAGAAGGAGTTGCTCGTCGGCATTGCCGGGCTGATCGCGCACGGCACGTTCCAGTGCTTGCAGCTGGCTGCCATATTCGCGAGACTTGGCGCCGTAAAGCTGCGCTCGGTCACGAACTACGCTCCCCCAACGCGTCGCAGGCAGTAAGGCGAACCCTCGCTGTACGGTGTCGGCAGCCTTTTCATATTGGCCGGCAGCGAACAGGGCCTGCCCAGCCTTTAGCGCCAAAGTGCCATTGTGCGGATCGTCTAGCAAAGCATGTTGCCATGCCTGAGCGGCCGCCGCGTAGGCACCCGTCTTGAAGGCGTCGTCCCCCTGCTTGACAAAATCTGCCCTCGCCGGACGCAGCCGTGCCGCAGTAATTGCTGATCGTGTGGAAATGCCGGGTGCCGGCGGTGCAGGAGTCGCGGCAGTCGGCATAGCCGCCGGCGCCACCAACGCGGACTGCGTTACAGCGGGAGGAGCGCTCGCATAACCCGCGCTATAGCCGTAAGGGTAAGCGGGCGGAACCGGCGCCGCATAGGGGACGCCATATGGATATCCACCATATCCATAGTAAGGAGAACCGTAGGCGTACGGATAGGGGACGCCGCGATAGGGATATCCATAGGGACCGTAGTAATACGGATATCCATAGCCGTACCCCAGGCCATAGCCGACGCCGAGTCCAAGCCCAAGGCCGACACCAAAAGGAACAAAACCAAAGCCGTGACCGTGTGCCTGGGCAGTCGTTGGCCCAGCGAGGAGAGCTGCGGCTGTGATCAAGGCGCCTACGAATCCATTGCGCGGCAACATGATGTTTTGACCTTTATGCTGGGGACGATCCTCAACCCCGTAATGGTTTTATTGTACCGTAAGTCGCGCAAACTTAAGATCGAAACACAGCTTGCGGTATTGTCATCGCACTTGGCGGCATGACCGGCTAAAACCCGCCGGCCAACGCGAGCAGGCAATGCTTGCACTGACATCGCACTGCCGGAAACAGTGGCGGCGCCCGATGGCAATTATGTCGTGCGGCTCGCCTAGCGAGAAATGATCAGGGAGGAAGGCACGCAGCCTTCGACGATCAGTCGGCCAGCAAGAAATTCACCAGCGCGGCCGAATCGTACAGTTCTGGTCCGTCATGACCGCGCTTCGCTGCCGGCAAACCTGGCAGCAGTACGATCTCTGCATCCCCGCCGAGATCATGGTAGCGACGGCCCAATTCGGTCGCGTTGGCGCCGGTTGGCACCAAAGTGTCGTTAGCGCCGTGAAGGTGCATTATCTTGACCCCAGCCTTGGCCAAGGGTGCCAGATTATCGATCGGGTTGAACTCGGTGGCGCGACGATCGAGTTCCTCGAGCGATAGGCGGTAATCCAATCCCTTGGTCGGCCCGGTGATTACGTACGGCAATGTCGGATACGTGCGGAAGTCGATCGCCGGCGACATGCCTGCGATCCGGCTGACGCACTCCGGATGACGAAAGGCCCAACCATAGGCGATCAGACCGCCGTGACTGTGTGCCAGCAACCGAGCCCGCTTGTTCAGTCCATACTCTGAGACCAGCTGGTTGTAGAAATCCTGGCAAACGTCTGCAGCGGCGGGACTGCCGCAGGAGGCTCCCACCTCGACGCCAGCCACGTGGAATCCGGCCGCCAGCAGCTTCTCGATGTAGTGCCGGTGCGCTAAGTTGCCAAACCCGTCATTGATTCCAAGCCAGAACGGAAATTCCCACAGCCAGCGCTTTTGCGGATCGACGGCACCCGTCGGCTTGACGAGGTAGGCGATGCGACCCTGCACGCGCAGCTCGACCAACTTTCCCCCGTCGTAAGTGCCCGAGATCGTGGTCGGAACCTTTCCGGTAGGATCGGGATTGGTCTTCGCGACGGCCGGTTTTGGCTCGTCGGCCCTAACCGCGCCGCTTGTCAGCGGCAGTCCACATATTATTGGAACCGTTAGCAGCCGCAAAATTCGGTTCAAAGTTACCTCGACCGAAGACAGCATTGCACAAGAGACGTTGTTCACGGGTTTCGTTCGGTATCGACCTGAAGCCACGATGGTCGCCGACCTTCGTCAACCATCGTATCACGCCACGCATGGCATTGCTTCGGCCGGAATCCGCACAACGCATCCCTGCAGCGATTCAAATGGCCCGCTGTGGACGCGTTTCTGGCTAGCTACTCTGCTTTCAAAACCAGCACGTTGGCCTCAGGAAACAGGTGCGTGACCTGCGCCACGTCGTCCTCTGTTGCCGATTCGGCAAGTGATACTACACTTTGAGGCGCTGCTCCCAGTACTCGCCAGGCGAGGGGCGGCTGCGACATGTCATCGCGATTTCGGTACGTGGCGCGAATGGGATAGCGGCGATGCGCCTGTTCGCGATTCTTAACCGACCGATATGCCGCGACCATGTAGACCACCAGCGCCGCCAGTGTCACGGCAGCGAGCATCGTCCCCAGACCAAACTGGAACCGGCGTTTCGGGTATCGGATGCCAACTATGGTACGAGCCCTCATATGCCGGTGACTGTCGCTCGATACTCGATTTATATCATGCTCGTCTCAAATGCAACGCGACCGCAGGCCAGACACAATTTCCGCGTGCGTCTGGGAAGGTCTAGCGATTGACGACGCAGGTCACTATTTCTACAAAGTCATTGTGTGGTATGATCTCCACCGCGTGCAGCGCCGCAGTGAAGAGTGCGGCAGGTCTGACGCCCGTCACGTTTAGGAAGCTCTTGGCACTGGCAATTTAGCGATCGTCAACAGGAGAAACGAGAAATGGGAAAAGGCAACAATAGTCAGAAGAATGACAAGAAAAACAAGAAGCCCAAAAAAGACACCAAGAAGCCGCAGACCAAGTCGGCCGGGAGAAGCTAGCCTGCCCATCGGCCGCCCGCGACTGCTCCACGCACGATTACCAGATCTGGCTGGGCGCCGACGTGGCTATACGGTCACGCATGCGCGTACCGCGCGCTAGCAGCCTTACAGGTGAACCGGAATCAAACGTTGCTGTTCGTGCGATTCCGCCGCCACGGGTGGGTCGATCCAGGGAATCGGTGTCCCGCCGCGCAAGTGTTCGGCGACGCATTGCTTGAACGCCGCCACGATCTTTCTGAGCGCGTCCCGCTCGGAGCCCGCCGTGCTTTCCAATCCCGCGAGATTCGCGACGCGGGCTCGCACGCCTACGCCATCGACCAAAGAGACGTAGACGACGCACCCAAAGACGGGCACGTCGTCCGGCTTTGAATCATGGTGAGCGTTTAACCCGCTAGGTTGCTTTGCTTCCATAAAATAATCTCGAGCATGATCGTTTTTTTCCATCGCCGCCAACGTCGTCAGCCAATCAAGATTCGCGGTCGCCGTGCCGTGCCAGGCATGGCCTTGCGGATCAGCTCTTTCACCATCCAGGGAATATTCCCTTCGCCAAGCATCAGGAAGTTCAGATTGGCGGCCAAGGGGGATTCGTTCGACCAGCCGAATATGATCTCGGGCGGTTCACCTCCGTCGCGGCAAAGCTCCAAGCAAATTGCCGCCAGCACGTGCGAAATGCTTACGCAACGCGAGACCCGAATCACGTCCAAACCGTCTTCCCGGTGGATCTGCATGTACGGCTTTTGATAAAAGTTGCTGGGATCTCCCAGAAAAGCCTCGACGAAAATCAGCGGTGTCCGGGGATCCAGCCGATAGTCGTGCTGCAGCTGGCGACTCTTCTGCGCCAGAGAAATCAGCCCGGGACGATGCGGCGCCAGCACCTTCGGGCCCGAGCGACAAAGTTCATCCCATTTATGCCGCACCGAATCGTCTGCGAAATCGAAGCCCTCAAACCGCAGCTCGGTGCTGCGAATCCACCTCGAGACGATAGATGTAACCAGAATGGCAACCACAAAGGCCATGGCGATCGTCAGCCCCGAGTGGTTGATCAGCACTGTCAAGCCAGTCATGACCACGAAGAATCCACCGGCGATCGCATACGGAATCATTCGGAAGAGGCGTTTCGGGGCACGATTTCCCAGGTCTTTGGCTGCGGACAAGGCCGCCCCGGCAAGTAACGCCAGCACGCTCGTGGCGTAGGCCCATTGTTGCGACGCAGGGCTGGCTTGGAACACAACGGTCACTAAGAGGACGATGGCGTTCAACACGATCAGAATAACGCCGAGCTTGCCGGCCCAACTTACTTCCATCCCCAGCCGGTTCAAATAATGCGGCAGCATATTCTGCAAGCTCAGCGTCACGCTCGCGCCGGCCAGACACAGGATCAGAGCGGTCGTCACATCAAACAAGTCGCCAAACAAATGGCCGAAGATTGGATTCAGAACGACGCTCGGCTGCCCGTCGACTAATGACCCGCCGTGCGCCATGTAAGCGAGCGCCCGATGCTCGGCGGCACCGACGGCCCCCAGCTCGGCTCTCGGTACGAAGAGCGTTGTGACCAAAACGGCGCTGAGCAGATAGACGGCCATAATCGCGGCGGCGACGACCATCAGCTTTCGAGTGTTGCGCACACGGGCGGCGGTGCAATGCGCATCGTGACCATTCCCCCCGCTCACTTGCGGCACCACGGCCAGAATCATCTCGAAGCCGCTTAGCCCTAGCGCCATTTGCGGAAACGACCACAAGGCAATGCTGAGCCAGACCCAGGGCCAAGCATGGGCCACTGGCGATGTGACGTCGCCAGCCTGCGTATTGGCAACGAAAATCACATCCAGCCAGGCCTGTAATATCTCAGGGTGTTCAGCGACGTGCCACAAGGCGCTGCCAATGACAACTGTCTGCAGCGCCAAATAGCAAACCACCACCGCCGCCGTGAACAGTAGAATTCGCCGGGTTACGCCCCGTTTGAGTATCTGCCAGGCGACGAACGACACGATCGACAGCCCGAGCGTGATCGCCACTTGCGGCTCGACGAGCACCCTCAACACGTGCTCAACGGGAGGCCATAGCACATGGTCGTCGATTAGTAAGCCGTCAGGTAGCTGCTTAAGCAACCGTTGGCCGTGTGGATTATGAATCAAATGCACGGCAGCATCCGCTACCGAAAGGCTGCGCGTGATCACAAAATCGGCAGCCGCGAAGCCCAATAGCGTGAGCACCGCCACTTTGCCGCGCCAGCCGGGGATCAGGTCTTCGAGCACCCCGGCGGCGCCGCGGCCGTCGGGCGAGCGGGCGACCACATACCAGTACACTGGTAGCGCCAGAAAAAACGTCGTCAGCACCACACCAGCAGCGGCCACGGGCGCCCACGGGCCCGCGGCATCAACCGCGATGGATGGTAAATAG
>DASXEJ010000334.1 GCA_036490175.1 Pirellulales bacterium
AGGGTTGGCAGCCGCTTCTGACGTACCGACGTTAATGATGTGCGAGTCTACACCATGAGTAGGCATTTCTACGGAATCGTTCTGGCTGCGATCGCATTTGCGCTTGGCGGGATGACGAATGCCACCAGGGCCGAGGAGCCGCCGACGGGGCAAATAGGATTGCAGTTGCTGGAATCGCAGGCGGAAACTGAGGCAAAGGACGGAGTAAGCGATAACGGTCCTGCGGGAGAACAGCCGAAGCCACGCGCGGCCGTCAGAAAAAGCACCATCACGCGCGCATTGATGGGAAGCCGGCCAGTTTCAGGCGAGACAAAGCAAGAATCGGTAAACGGTGCGCCGCAGAAGCCTGGGCAGGAGGTCAAGGCAGTCGTTGCCTACGGTACCGCGGTACTTCTGAGCGGAGGCGCCGCCGCACCAGCGGCCGAACCGAAGGAGGCTGACAAAATCAAAAAGAAGGGGAACGAAGCGAAGGTCGAGAGCAAAAAGCCTGGCACGGCACTGGGCGTGTTTCTGAACGCCGTTCCTGCCGCGGCACTACCGATCAAGCCGGCCGAGGCACAAGCCAATCAGGCGCTGATCCAGCAGTTTGTCATGCAGTTCCAACCGCTGGCCAAAGTGGAATTGCTGTTTATTCGCCAAATCTGTCCCGAGCTTACCCTCGAGCAGCGCGCCAAAGTCAAGGCGGCTGTCGACGCCAGCGTCAAGGACGCCGCCGAACAACAGGCCCAATTGCAAATGCCGCAAGTGCGCGTCAACAGGGCGCGAGTCGCCAGGGCCGCGCCGCAGCCGGCCAAGATCATTCGCACCGCCGTGGCCACGGTCTTGAAGGAGTCGCTTACCCCTGAGCAATGGGCGCGCTATGACGAGGAAGCTCTAAAGCGCACTGCCCATCGTAAACACGCAGCCACGCTGTGCGCCATCTCGCGATTGGACGCAGTCTTGTGCCTGACCCCGGAGCAACGCGACAAGCTCACGAAATCAATCACCGACAGTTGGCAAGATGACTGGGAATCGTGGTTGATGCTGAGCATGTACGGCAATCAATACATGCCCCAGATTCCCGACACGTTGGTCGTGCCGCATCTCACAGTCGATCAGACGTCGGTATGGCGCGGCTTGCAGAAAGTCAACTTCGCTAACTGGAACGTGTTCAACGGCCAGCAAGCGAACGATGAGAACGACGATTGGTGGGAGGGCAAGGCTCCGCGGCCCGCCGCGCCCAATGGTTTGAAGCGGTTGCTCGATGCGTTCAAGCAATGATATGAATCTTAATGTTGTGACGTTCGCCAGCGCCAGCAGCGGACGCGGCACAGGCCGTTTAGACGACGACTGAGACGGGCCGCACTATCTGGAGCGCTAGTAGAGAAGATCGTTTTCAAAGTGAAGAAACGGAAATTCGACCTGTGGCCGTCGGCCCTGGGCCGCGCGTATGAACATTTATCGAAGAATGCCGATCGTTCTCGTATTGTGTGGGCTGCTGCTCGCGCCGGCCGAGCTTCGCGCGGCCCCTGACGATCGAGAACCCCCGCCCGAGCCGGAGGCCGCCCAGCAAGGCCAATTCGCGGACGAGAATTTCGATCAATGGGTTTTTCAAGGTTTCGGCAATGCCGAGGCCGGTCACAAGCGGATCACGACAGGCCTGACATTGCAGGTTGACGAGGTCGATCGCGTGTGTGGCCTAACCGACGATCAGAAGCAAAAGCTGAAATTGGCCGGCGGCGGCGACAGCCAGCGGTTCTTTGCCGAGGTCGAAGAGGTTCGCAAGAAATTCCTGGCCAACAAAAACGATCAAAACGCCTTTGGCAACATTTGGCAGGACATCCAGCCTTTGCAAACGAAACTGGCCGGGGGACTTTTCGGCGATCGCTCGCTGTTTGCCAAGACATTACGGCGGACGCTTTCGAACGAGCAAATTGCCAAATACGACGCGGTGCGCGAGGAGCGTCGACAGTTTCGTTACAGGGCCAGTATCGAGGCCGCCGTGGCATCACTAGAGAACTCGATCGCGCTGCGCGACGAGCAACGCGAGATTATCACGAAGCTGCTACTCGAGCGGTCGCAACCCCCCGATGCCTTCGGCCAGAATGAGTTCCAATTCGTTTTGTATCGACTCTCTCGCTTGTCTATGACCAGGGAAGAGTCTCGGCTGGACGAGCGACAATGGAAGGCCTTGCAGCAACAGTTGCAAGGTTACCGCAACATGAAGCAGTTTCTTGTGCAGCAGGGCATGCTGGCTAAAGAGGGAGACGAGTAACGGCCCCGGTAGGGAAATCCGCTTTTTCCCAGAGAAAACCATCATGAGCAATCCACAAAAACTCTGCCGAGGTTGGCAGGCCCTATTATCGGTCTTGGTCGGGGCGTGTATCGCCGGCTTTTCGCCGAGCAATGCGAGCGCGCAGCCACCCTCGATCAAGATCGGCGAGGTCGTGCCGCGCGACGTGCGCGAGATTTATGATCGTGGTTTGCAATACCTGGTCAGCACTCAGAATGAAACCGGCGATTGGAAAGGGGGCGGCGAGCAGGGCCCCGGCGTCACAGGCATGGCCTTGATGGTGCTGCTGGCCTCGGGCGAAGACCCCAACTTCGGCCCCTACAGCAACAACGTCCGCCGCGCGCTGCGGAACATCATCACCCAGCAAAACGCCTCGACCGGAATCCTCGGCTCGAGCATGTATCATCATGGATTTGCCATGCTGGCGCTGGCCGAGGCCTATGGGACAGTCGACGACCGCAGCTTGTGGTCGGGAGGGGAAAAAGGCCAACGCTCGATTGGCCTGGCGCTTGAGTTGGCCGTACGTGGCGCCGTCACTTCGCAGCAGAAAAACCAGTTTGGCGGCTGGCGATACTCGCCCGACAGTCGCGATGCGGACACTTCGGTCAGTGGCGCCGTGTTGGTGGGGCTTTTGGCATCGCGCAACGCAGGAATCGAAATCCCTGACGAAGTGATCGAGAAGGCGATCAAGTATTACACACAGATGACCTCCGACCAGGGACAAGTGGCCTATGCCGGAGGGTTTGGCGGTTTCGACGAATCATTGGCACGCGTCTCTATCGCCACTTTGGTCTACTCCGTCGCCCGGCGAAAGGATCTCTCGCAATTCAAAGCGACTCTGCAGTTTCTCTCTCAGCGGTTGGAGAATAACCCGCCGCAATACCCGGAATACACTCGCTATTACCAGGCGCAGGCGCTGTTCCAGGGCGACGTCGAGGCGTGGGAGAAGTGGAACAAGCTGCTGGTCAGGCAACTGAAAACCGCGCAGTCGACGGATGGCAGCATTAAAGGGCAGTTTGGCCCCACGATCGGTACGTCGCTATCGCTATTGGCATTGGCTCTGAATTATCGCTTCCTGCCCATATACGAGCGTTGATTATGATTCGTCGCGATTCACAGCCTTTGTCATGGGCCGGCATTGTTGGCAATGCGAGGTGGCGTGTCGTGGCCTGGCTGCTGGGGTGCGCGTCGATTGCCGCTCCTCTCGGTGCGGCCCACGCCGATGAGGCGGCTGACGGCGCTTCCACAAGTGCGGTATTGCGTCTGAAGGATCGCGACTTTGGCATGGGCCGCCTGATCGACTCGCCCGCCGGCGATGTATTGGTGTGGCAGTCTGCCGCTTTTGCATCGCCGTTACGGTTTCCAATCAATAAAGTACGATCCGTCCATTTCCCGGTGACGGATCGTACGCTTCAGCCGCAAGGGGAATACTGCTTTGAATTGGCAGGCGGAGATACCCTGTTCGGAACGCTCGTCGAGTTAAACGGACCGGAAGCCGTGATTGACTCGCCGGCGCTGGGAAAGTTGCACATCGATCGTAGCGTTCTCCGCCGCATCCATCGCTGGAATACGGGCGACTTGATCTACTCGGGGCCTAACGGATTGGAAGGGTGGAAGACCTCGGGGAGTGCCGGAGCGTGGCGGGAAGATGGCGGGCATCTGGTAGCGGACGAGATTGGCGCGGTGATTCGCCGCGACTTCAAGGTTCCGGCCATGGCGCGCTTCGAGGTCGAGCTGGCGTGGAACAAGAAAGCCGATTTCGACCTGGCGTTTGGCGTTGGCGAGGATCCCAAATCGGTGCTGCGGGCTTTTCGCTTCGACGTTTGGGACAACAAGATCGTTGCCTGGCGCGAGACCGAACGCGAAGCCGACGTGACGGCCCTCGCGAAGATCGAGCCCGGCCCGGGGCATATGCATTTGCAGGCGCTCGTGGATCAAGAGAACGGGCGCATGCTGGTGCTGTCGGCGGCCGGGGAAAAATTGGCCGATTTGAAAGTGTCTACGGCCAAACCGCAGGCATTCGGTGGTTTGCAATTGACTAACAAAAGTGGTGATGTGCGGCTGGAACGCCTGCGGATCGGCAACTGGAACGGCGAAATACCCCAGCCTGTCGCCGCCGATAAGGCCAGAATCCACGCGGCCGACGGCGCGATCATCTACGGCCAATTGGAATCGTACGATTCGGCAAATCATCAGTTTGTCATTCGTGGCGACGCCGGCGAGCAGCGCTTCGGCGAGGATCAGGTACAAGACGTATTCCTGTCGGAATCCAATCCTGTCGGCGATCGCGCACTGGCGGCACTCTACACCGCCGGCACGCGCATCAGCGGCGATTTGATGAGGGTCGAGCAGAGCAAAATCTGGATCAAGTCGCCAGGCATCCGCGAGCCGGTGGCGGCACCTGTCGAGGCTCTGCACGCCTTGGTCATGGCCAGCCGGACCACGGAACCGATCGCACTTTCGGGGCGCGAAGGACGCCTGGAGCTGACCGGAGTTCTGTTGTACGGTTGCCTGGTTGATAGCACCCAAAGGAAGAGAGCTTCAGGGCAAGGCGGTGAGGAGGCGGTTGTCGAGGGATCAGGCAACTGCTTGATCTGGCAACCACGTGAAGGGGGCGAGTCCAGTCCCCTGGCGCCGGATGTGACGGGGCGCATTGTTTACCGCGATCGTCCCGTCGCGCCAAAAGCGCCTCCTCGCAAAAGTGCGCGAGTCGTGGCAGGCGCGGCACCTCTTGTAGCGCGCGGTGGGCTGCGTTCCGCCGCCCCCGCCAGCGATGACGAGCCGAATCGATCGGGCCCTCAACCGAGCAAGACCGAGTCTGTCTTGCACTTGCGCTATGGCGACACGATTCCGTGTACCGTGACAAGTACTGACGAGAAGGGAATAACGCTGCAGACGTCGGTCACCGATACGACCTTTGTTTCTCACGATCAAATTCAAGCGCTAGAGTTGATGCCCGAAGCCGCCTCGACAACGATAGCCAAACAGAAGAAAGAACGTTTGCTGACGTTGCCCCGGATGCAGCGCGATAATCCTCCCACGCAACTGATTCGCTCTATCGACGGCGACTATTTGCGCGGACGGCTGGTCTCCATGGATGCCACACAGCTCCAGGTCGAAATCCGTTTGGATACCAAGGCCATTCCGCGCGACAGCGTGGTTCGTATCATCTGGTTGCACCCAGAAACCGGCGCGCCCGGGGGCCCGGCTGGCGAGGCCGCTGCCAGACACGCCGGCACGCGCGTGCAAGCGTTGCAGAACGACGGCAACCGGTTGACGTTTTATGCCGACCGCTTCGAGGGTTCGATCCTGTCGGGCACGAGCGACTTGCTGGGTAATTGTCGCGTCGATGTGGCGCGTATCGACGAGTTGCTGTTGGGCGCGGCCATCGAGCAGTCGGCGGCGACGCTCGCCTTTCATCAATGGAAGCTCACACCCGCTGCCGATCCATTGGCGAGTCCCGACGGTGAGGAAGGGGAGGGGGGGGCCGAGGGGCTTGAGTCGGCGCTCGTTGGGAAACCGGCCCCCGAATTTCAGTTAGACATGCTCGATGGAACGCGATTCAACCTGGCCGATCGTAAAAACACGGTCGTGGTGCTCGACTTCTGGGCGTCGTGGTGTGGTCCGTGCCTGCAAGTGATGCCCCAAGTCGACAAGGTCGCCGAAGAGTTCGCGGCCGAGGGAGTGCAACTGGTGGCGATCAACCTGGAAGAAACTCCCGATCGCGTCACCGCCGCCCTCGAGCGATTGCACCTGGATATGCCTGTGGCGCTGGATCGCAACGGACGCGTGGCGGAGAAATACGGCGCCACGTCCATCCCGCAGACCGTGGTGATTGGCCGCGATGGCAAAGTCGCGCGGCTGTTCGTCGGCGCAAGCGCCCGTTTCGACGAGCAACTGCGCACGGCCCTCCGCGCGGTGCTGGCGGGCGACACGGAAAAGAAAGAGTGATCTCCGCTTCACCCGATCCGCTTTACCGGCCAGTCGCGCTATTCTGTATGTTTCTCACGTTATTTGTCCGCCGATGCGCTGCGTTGCACACGCCGGTGGCACGGATTCTGAATTGTCGTGGGCCGGTCTCGATGAACTCGATCCCGATGGTTTGGCCACTTTTGTTCGCGCTTTTCGTCCCGCTGTGCCTGCCGACGTGTGCTTGGGCGCAGCGCAGGCCGCGCGGCGCGAACATCTTTACGATGAAGGCCGACGGATCGGACGTGCAGTTGTTCGTCCAGGTGCCTGATATGGTATGGCACGGTTCGCCTATTTGGTCGCATGACGGACGCCGCATCGCCTTCGATGCCTCGCCTGATCAGAACGGAGGTGCGAGCGCCCGCATCTACGTGGCGTCGGTTAAGGACCCCGCGGGGACCGTGGCCGATTTAGGGCCTGGAAATAGCCCCTCTTGGTCGCCCGAGGACGACAAGCTGGTTTTCTATTTGCGCCCTGGCAATCCTGACGAGTTGCAGCCTGGCGTGTGGACGATGGCCGCTAACGGGGCCGATCGTAAGCGGTTGTGCGAAGGACAAAAGCCGCGTTGGTCGCCCGATGGAACGCGGATCGCGTTCATCAGCGATCACAACGGGGTAGCGAGCCTGGATGTCATTACACCGCGTTGGCGGAAGCGCGTGCTGCAGGTGGATTACGAGGCCATCGCGGGTTGTGGTTGGTCGCCCGACGGGGAAAAACTGGCCTTCGTCGGCACGCGGAAGAATCTCGAACCGCGCGAATTGGGAATCGTCGGTACGAAAGGGGACGAAAACGCGGTCGTCATGCGTTACCAGGCAGACTTCGGATGGCTTCCTAGCTGGTCGCCCGACGGCAAGCAGTTGGTGGTTTCCATGCGCGGCGAAGAGACGTTCCAGAAACTGACACTGCTTCGTGTGGCCGGAAAGCAATCGCCGTCATTCATCGATGGCCAAGCCGGCACGTTCTTCAATCTGGACGCCACATGGTCTCCCGATGGCCAACGTCTAGCGTTTAATAGCAATCGCGCAATTCCGGAATAGCCGGCCTCTGCTCGATGTCGCTGGCTAGCAGTGCTGCGCCCGTAAACCCGTCCTTTGGGGCCAGTGATCTTGACACGGGTACCGTGCAGCCGCTATTTGCTAGCGACACAATGGGGCTGTTGTGCCACGCCGGCGCCGGAGCAGGGATCGCATGTCCAAAATTCGTAGGCTTATCGAGAACTTTCGTCGGTCGCGCGATCCGCTGCGCGGCTTGGATGCGCAGCAGTGGCTGAATCAAGTAAGGACCGTGGCTCCGGCGGCGGTCGCGGTTGTCGAGCCCGAGTGGCGGGGCGTTTTTAGCTCGACGGTTAACCTGTTTCCGGCCTGCTTGCCGGTGCTCGATGGCTTGACCAAGCGCACAGCGGCGCGGATCGCTGATCTGATTCAAGAAACCGGCGTGTCGCGCGTGGTGTTTGCCGAGATGCCGAAGACCTACAAATACCTGCTCGACGCGCTCGAGCGCGGGCCGCGTAAAATCGACGTCTATGCAACCTGGTACAACAGCTTCATGATGTCGAGTCCGCGCAGCTGGAAGTCGCTCGTGGAGTTGAAGGAATTGGTTGCTGAGCGCCGGATCAAGAAGATCGGCTTTGCCAAGTCGGGCATGGCCGAGGTGTTTAATCGCCTGGGCGTGCCGGCATCGTTTGTTGTCCACGCGATTGCCAAAACGCCCTCTGGCGCGTCCGATCCGTTGCCGGGTGGCCCCCACTTGGGCGTGGCCGCTGTCAGTCTCGCTCGCTGGCGCAAGTTGCCGTTCGCCATGTTGGCAGCAGCGACGGAGGTCCCGGGCGCCGTGGTACACGCGGCCGGCGCGAATGATCAAGTCGAGAATTTCGCCAAGGAATTGCGCATCGATGCGCGAGTGCGTCGCCAGCCGGTTCCACAAGATGAGATGCCGCGGCATCTAAGCCTGATGCACTTGAATCTGTACGTCACGCTGTCGGAATGCTGTCCGATGTTGCCGCTGGAAAGCTTATCCGAGGGTGTGCCCTGTTTATTCGGGCCGAATTCCCACCTTTTCGAAGACGCGGCCTATCTGCACAGTCGACTCGTAGTTCCGTATCCGGAACGTAACGAAGTGATTGCGGACTACATTCGGCAGGCACTTGCCGAGCGCGACGACATTATCGCCGCCTATCGTCGCTGGGCGCCGCGGAACTGGCAACGCAGCAAAGCGTCGGTGGCCACGTTTCTTGACGTCAGCGAGAGTTCGGCCGTACTGCCGGCCGCCGCGTAAATCGCGCATAGAACGTCAGGCAGCCCGGCGGAACGTAGCCGGCGCCGCGGCGACCTGGTTGTATAACTGTACATGCCGGCTGGCGATTGAACGCCAGCTGAAATCTTGGGCCAGTTCGCGCGCACGATCGCCAAATTGCCGTGTTTTGGCAGGATTGGCCAATAAGGCCATGATCGCGTTAGCCAGTGCCGTGGGAGCTTCGGGCGGCACGAGCAAGCCAGTCCTTCCAGGCTCGATCAGGTCCATCATTCCTGGCAGCGTGGTAGCAATGACTCCGCGGCCGGCAGCGTAGCTTTCCAACACGACCAGTCCAAAGGCCTCCCAAGTGCGCGAAGGCGTCACCGTGAACAATGCGTTCTGTAGCAGCCACACCTTGGCAGCGCCTCGCGCCGAGCCGAGAAAGGACACGTGCTTGGCGAGACCCAGTCGCGCGCATTGGGCTTCGAGCGAGGCGCGTTGATCGCCATCGCCGGCGATCACGAGTCGGCTGCGCTGCTGTACTGGAATGTGAGACATGGCATCCAACAACACGTCGACCCCTTTGCGCGGATGCAATCGTCCGATGAAGAGGAAGTATTCGCCCGATTGCACCTGCGGATCGAGCCCAGCTGGACGCGACTCGTCGTGGGCAAAGGGTTCGAGGTCTACACCGTTTGGTATCGAGACGATGTTCCGTGCGCTGGGGCACAATCGCAAGTATCCGTCGTGGGTGAACTTGCTGATCGCGATCAGGGCGTCTGCGGCCGCGATGCTGCGCCCGTAGCGAACTGGAAAGCCTGGCTTCGACAGACGCCGTCCTTCGACGTGTACGTCGCCCCCGTGACTTGTAATCACGGTGGGAATGCCCAGTTGCCCTTCGCAGAGCATGGCCAGATAGCCGCAGGGATAGATCGAATGGCAGTGCAGCAAGTCGAAATGGCGCTGGCGGTGGGCTCGCTGCAACCAGTGTTTGTACCATTCCATGAAATGTCGGGTGGAGACAAACCGTGGGTGCCGCACGACGGGATAAGGCAGTTGCTGATCTTCGGCGGGAATCCGTCGGGGCGCCGGCGCCAAAACGACCGGCTCGTGCCCTAATTCCAGAAACTCTCTCGCCAGGGCATCGACCACCATCTCTTGGCCGCCTAATACGGGCAGAGCTGTCTCGGTATACAGGCAGATTCGCATGGCCTGACCTCCAGAGAATCAATCGATGCGTTGGAATGTGGAAAGGGGCGAAATGAGCGGGTCGGGAATCCTGGCGGCGACACTCGCCCGCGTCCCTTACGACAGGTCTTCACCGGTGTATCGTTTAAACTCTGCCGGTCACTTGAACCCTAACGGCAATTTTGATTAGGCAGATTGCGCAAAGCTTGAGTTGCCAGCGGACTTAGGGTGACAGCCTGTGTCGTGCTATCGCAGCCCGAGGCGTCGGTTTGAGCATGGGCCGCCGGTATGCCATGATGGGGGACGGTTTGGCGAGGTATTTCAGAGCGGTATTTCGTGGCTAGGAGCAGTATGGAGCGTCGCGAGTTCCTCAGAGCTGGTCTGACCGGAATCGGCAGCCTTTCGTTGCCCGGTTTGCTTCGCCTGCGCGCCCAGGCGGCCAGTAGCAATCCGCGTACTGCGCTCATCCTAGTCTGGTTGCGTGGCGGCGCCAGCCATTTAGAGACTTACGACCCCAAGCCCGAGGCCGCGAGCGACTTCCGGGGTCCGTTTGCTTCCATCGAGTCGGTGGCGCCGGGATTGCGCCTCGGCGAGTTGCTGCCGCGCCACGCGGCAATTGCCGACCGATTCTCGATCCTGCGCTCGATGTCGCACACCGGTGGGGGCCATCCGGCCGGCTCGTTGCAGTTGTTGACCGGGGATCCTTCGCCGGCAGATAAGGCGAAGCCCGAGTTTCCGGACTTAATGACGGTGGCGAACTATTTGCGGTTCGACCCGCAGCGGACGATTCCGAATTACGTCGGCGTGAATGGCATTTCGTCCTACGACGGCTTTGTCATCGCCGGATCGGCCTACTTGGGGGCAAAGTATGAGCCCTTTCGCGTGACCGGCGATCCCAGCGCCCCGGAATTTCAGGTGCCGAACATTGGCCTCAGCACTTCCCAAGGCGCGGCCCAACTTCGCGAGCGCGTGGGTTTGCGTGAGTCGTTTGATCGGATGCGCCGCAATATCGACAGCTCGGGCGGCATGCAGGCCATCGATTCGTTCGAGGCACAAGCCATCAGTTTGCTCACCAGCAGCGAAGCCCAGCGCGCTTTCGATATTCATCGCGAGGATCCGCGCACGCGCGACCGTTATGGCCGCAACGCCTGGGGACAGCAATGTCTCATGGCCCGCCGCCTGGTCGAGGCGGGTGTCGAGTTGATCACCACCACGTTCGACGGTCCCTTGTGCGGGCGGGTGGCGAACTGGGACGACCATGCCGTGAATCACCATGTGTTCGATGCGCTTGCCTATCGTGCGCCCGCATTCGACCAGGCTGTAACGGCGCTCATTGAGGATATCTACGCGCGTGGTTTAGATAAGAAGGTGTTAGTCGTCGTGACCGGCGAGTTCGGCCGCACGCCTCGCATTTCACATGTCGCCAGCAGTGGCGGCGGCGTGGCCAGCGGCGGGCTAGGCACAGTCCAGCCGGGCCGCGATCACTGGCCGGCCGCCAATAGCATGCTTTTTGCCGGAGGTGGGATTCGCACGGGCCAGATCATTGGCGCGACCGACCGTCGGGGCGAAGAAGTCGTCGATCGGCGCATGGGTGTCGGAGATTTTCTGGCCACCATCTATCGCCATCTTGGGATCGACGCCGAAAAGGTCGCCATTCCCAATTTCTCGGGCCGCCCGATCCCGATTCTGAACGACGGATCCCCGATACGCGAACTGCAATCCGTGGCGTGACGCCGGCAACTCGCAATCGCGCGGCTTACAGCGCCTCTTCGGCAAGTTGCAGCGGCGGTTGCTCGGGACTGGTCGTAAATACCGCCGAGGTCTTGGGCGGCGTCGTCGGCCCTGCGCCGGGCACCAGCACGCCAGCCGCGGCGAAAAGTCCGGCCGACAAAAAGATCGCCGCCGGCAATGTCAGCACCCAGGCCAAACCGATCTTGCGGACGGTATCTCCCTGGATTCCTGTGCTATTGGCCAGCATTGTGCCTGCGACGCCCGAGGAAAGCACATGGGTGGTGCTGACGGGCATGTGAAAGCGATCGGCGATTCCAATTGTGGCCGCAGCGACAATTTCAGCCGCCGCCCCTTGGGCGTAAGTCATGTGTGACTTGCCGATCTTTTCGGCCACGGTAACGACGATTCGCTTGTAACCCACCGTCGTACCAATTCCTAAGGCGAGCGCCACGCTGATAATGAGTAGGGGACGAATTCAATGGCCCGCGTGAACTCTCGCTGATGGGCAGCCAACGCGGCGTGTGTTTCGGGAGTGAGCTTGGAGTCGCCCAGTGTCCTGCGAAAGCGGAATATCGATTGGCGGACGGTCCAACGCTCGTCGGGCGACACGTCAGCCAGCGATTCTTTGCCTGCCAATGCGCTGGCAATCACCTGCATATCGGGGCGGACTTTGGCGGCCACCTCGGGAGATTCTTGCTCGATGATCTGGTCGATCTCGACGGCGGCCGTGCGCAGATCTGTCGCCAGGCCATCGCGATGCACGTTCAGCGAATAGTACGTCGGCAGAAAGCCGATCAGCGCCAACAGAATCAGCCCCATTCCTTTTTGGCCGTCGTTCGATCCGTGCGCCAGGCTGACGCCCCCGCAAGTGGCCAGCAGACCGCGCGAATCCAATGGGGAGGATTGTCCCCCTCCCCGGGTGGGCGATACAGACTGGGGTTCTTGAAGACGCGCTTCATTAACAGCAGCAAACAGGCTGCCGAGGTTAGCCCGATGATGGGTGAAATCAACAGCGAAAGGCCGACCTCTGTGGCCTTATGCCAATTCACGCCGGACATATCGCCGCGCGTTATCAAGCTGTTGGCCAGGCCCACACCCAGGATAGATCCGATCAACGTGTGCGAGCTGGAAACCGGCAGCCCGTACCACCAGGTGCCAAGATTCCAAACCACGCCAGCTAATAGCAGTGAGATCACCATTACGATCGATCGCAACGAGGAGCTCTCGATCAGCAGGTCAACGGGCAGCAGGTTGACGATGGCGAAGGCCACGGCTGTGCCGCCGAGCAGCACACCTAGAAAATTGCAGAAACCCGAATAGAGTACGGCCGGAGTCGGTCGCAGCGTGCCGGTGTAAATAACCGTGGTGACCGCGTTTGCCGTATCGTGAAAGCCGTTGATAAACTCGAATCCAAAGGCAATCAACAGCGCAACACCAAAGAAGATTTGATGTTGCAGAGAAAGGTCGCTGACCGCTTGCCAAAGTGATGTGCTCACGCGGCAATCTCCTCGGGAATCGGGCGCCAGTCCCTTTGGGGATTAGCGGGCAGGGTCATATGACGGGCCGCCTGACGCTGCCGTAAGCAACGCCCAGCTTACCATCGGATAGGAACCAGGGAAGAGCATCCCGTGGGCATCTTTAGGCTGGCCAATGCGAATTGTTAGGTCTTTGTTTGCGACCCACGGTAAAACGTGCACAGTCGCTCATTTCCCTCATATGAACGGCGAGTTGCTGTCCCGCTCACTTCCCTTTTGATACCATGCGCAGGAATTGCATTTACGCGTCGACTCGTCTATTACGGGTTCGACCGTTGAGGGTGCAGACAACGACGAAGGGTGTGTTTATGACGGCGCGCGTGCAACCGGTCGATTCCGCGCCGGTGCAGGGCATTGCGATCGAAGTAGGCCATCCCTTGGTCCGACACTGTGTTACGCAATTGCGGAATATCGAAACTCCGCCGGCGGAATTCCGCAAACTCATCCACCGCTTGGCCGTCTTGCTGGCCTATGAAGCGACCAAGGATCTCACCGAGCGCGCCGTCGAAGTCCGCACCCCGCTGTGCGCGACGCAGGGGCATGCGCTGGATCAACGCATCGGCCTTGTGCCCATACTGCGCGCCGGACTCGGCATGGTCGACCCAGTACTTGACCTGATTCCGCAGGCCGAAGTCTGGCACTTAGGCATCTACCGTGATGAAACCACTCTGCAACCGGTGGAATACTACAGTCGACTCCCGGCGCGACAGCCGGTGGATGTGGCACTGATTCTGGACCCCATGTTAGCCACCGGCGGATCGGCGCTTGCGGCGCTGGCGACGCTCACCGACTGGGGCGTCCCAACAATCAAGCTGCTGTCGATGATCGCCTCGGAAGAAGGAATTCGCGAGGTAGAGGCCAAATACCCGGACACGCAGCTCTATGTCGCTGCGGTCGATCCCGAATTGAACGACCACAAGTATATCGTGCCAGGTTTGGGCGACGCCGGCGACCGAACGTTCAATACGCCGCCGCGCTAGTCGACGGGCGATCCTCTCTGATTTTTCGCGGATCGTTCAAACACGAAAATCGGACGAAAGCGATCCGTGGTCTTGGCTTTCTACCCCCACTACTCACTCTGCAGGGGTGTTGCCCGACTATTGTCCGACAGGGTTCTCTTGGTAGCTCGTCGGATCGATCGCGGCTCTCCCGGGCGGACATGGTTTACGGCCGCATCTGTCAAGGATTGATGCGCAAAAAACGGGACAGAATTCATGCAGGAACTGGATCGCGTTGCCCTCGACGATGCGAGAGTTTCTTAAGGCGCGCGTTTGTGCTACCGTGGGCCGGTCCGCCATCGGCTCGCGGTAGCCAGCATGAGCGCTTATGCGGTCACTTGTTCCTTAAACTCGCCTGAAACTGAGCCGCATGTCGCTATGGAACGACTCGTCAGCCTTTTCGGCCTGTTTGCGATGATCGGCTTGGCTTGGTTGATGAGCGAGCACAAGCGGCGCATCAACATCCGTGTGGTCGTGGGCGGACTATTGTTGCAATTTTGCTTTGCACTCTTGGTTCTCAAGACCGACCCTGGCCGATCGCTGTTCATCTTTATC
>DASXEJ010000335.1 GCA_036490175.1 Pirellulales bacterium
CTCCTGGCTCCGCGCCCCCCTGAAGCCGAGCTATCGGCCCTGCGTCGTAGCGTTGGCCGCGGATCGCCCTTCGGCGACGAATCCTGGACCGCGCGGGCCGTCGATCGGCTGGGCCTCGCCACCACGATTCGTCTCCGCGGAGGGCCGGAAATATCCAATATTGGTTCCTGACACCTTTTCCGCTCCCATGGTACGACCCGTTGAACACGACGAGTCCCCAGGGGACTGTCGCATTCAGCGCGCTAAGCGGGGCTGCCAACGTGGCTGCGCCGATTACGTTCCAAGCGGCCGACCTGCCGTCTGCCGTTGGGTTGCCGCTTTCGCCCAACGGCGTTGTGAGTGCGATAAACCTATATTGGGTCTTCCAGACAATGTTTGTGGTTCACACCACCGACACGGATGTGCCGGCCCCGAACAGCGCATCGAGCAAGATGAAGGCCACATACGGCGGCGGGACGCTGAATAAAAATGACTACACGATTGTCGAGCAGGCGGGGTGGCAGTTCAATGGTACGGGCGAATTCGATGGTTCCGGCGTAGGCGTCGCCGGCAACTGGTCGGGCGGTCCCGTCCGGAGCACAAATGGCGTGACAACGGTCTTGCCCGGAGTCAGCATCGTACAAGGCTTTTTGCCGCCTGCCACCGTCGGCGAGAAGCTGAACGCCGCTGTATTTACTACGAATGGTCGGGCTAAAAACAAGCTTACCTTAAACATGCAGATGAACGCACAGCAGCCGTTGCCGTTACGGTAGCCGGAATCGGCTGGGCGCAGCGCATTGGCCAGCCAGCGTGCGCGCGTCCATGAACAATGCGACTCCTATTGGAACGATCAGCTATGCCCTGGTCCGCCTTCAACCTCGCCACGTGCCGCCGGTGCCATCGCTCGGCGGCTTATGGAGCTGTTGTCATTTGCGTCTTGACGGCTACCATGTCCGTCGCGCTCGCGCAAGACGATGCAGGCCAGGGTGACGCGCAGGGTTTGCGGACACTCTGGACCGCGCCGGTAAATGCCTCTCCGGGTTTTTCGAATCGTGACGAGAGCCCGCTTGCTGCATTTGCGCCGGGATCGGTGCCTGTGGCAATCTGCAACGAAAAATTCGTGGATATTCGCAACCCACGCTCCGGGGCGCGTATTCGTCGCGTCGGCCCCCACCCGTATACAACGCTCAGTGTGGTTTGGTCGCCAGACAGCAAGTTGCTGGCCGTGACGATGCTCAGCGAAACATTTGGCTACGGCGGACAGCCACCCGAAATCAAGCCCGAATGGCGGGATCAGAGCGAAGTGTACCTCTGGCGCGTCGCTGATGGCGAGCAGCACGCCCGATGTCGCGGTCACCATATGCAAGTCGTTGGATCACAGTTCTCGCCAGATAGCCGACGCCTCCTGACCTTTGGCATCGACGATGCGATGCGCCTTTGGGACACCGGCGGCGGCGAGCAAACTGTCCTCGAAACGTTCGTCCGTGGTGGTTCGATCATGGCTGGCCCGGCCCGCTGGGGAGCGTTCAGCGGCCACCCTGTTCGGCTGATCACCTCCCAGTGGTCTTCTGTCCTTAACCGCGACCCGATAACAGGGCGTGCGGATTGGCAACAGAGGACGTCGGGGCAACAGTCGCCATTCGCAGTCTTTGGCAGCAATGTCATTGTATGCTCGCAAGATTTGCTCGAATTTGCCGCTCGCGCGCACGAGCCGGCGAAGCGATTCGAAGCGCAGAAGACCGGGGCAGCTCAAGAGCACCGGCCTTTACGACAGTCGGCCGTGGCTAGTTCCGGTGCGTTTCTTATGCTCGCTCAGATTCGTGCCGATGGACTGTTCTCGCAGCTACCTGGCTCAACCATGTCCGGCTGGAAGGTACTCGACGACGACTATGACTATAGCTACGGTATGCCGGTCTTTTCGCCCGATGGATCGTGGTTATTCGCCCAGCGTTGGAACGGAAAGGATCGCTTCGAGCTTACGCTGTGGGACACCTCCGAATGGAAGCTCCGGCACGTGCATTTCTCAGAGAAACGGCGGACGGGCCCATTCATCGGCCCTGCCGGTGGACGGGCCATTTTCACATCCGACTCGCGCTACCTGAGCTTCGCTCCGGACCTCTACTGGGAGACATCGACCGGCGACTGGAAAGCCCCGCCCCAGCAAATTCCCGCGGAACGATGGGGGTTCTCGGGCGACGGTTGCTTTATGCTAACGCTCGTAAACAATGGCCGCGACGGGACTGTTTCAATGTATGACTTCGAATCAATCGAGCCCAAGCTCACGGCCACAACTAAGAGGCCCTAATAGGTCTGAGGAATTCTGAGGGGTCAGGACTCATTGGAGGGCAAATCAAAGGGGTCAAGGGCAAATCAAAGGGGTCAGGACTCATTGAAGGGAGGGAAAAGGGAGGGAAAAGGTGTCAGGAACCTTTTTGTTGACAAAGGGTCGCACGCTGCGTATTTTGGTGATATGGGACGGGCACATCGCGCGGCTGAAGGCGGCTACGTTTATCATGTGCTGAACCGTGCCAATGCGCGGATGACGATCTTTAACGACGCGGGCGACTACCAGGCCTTCGAGCAAGTCTTGATCGAGGCGGTCGAGCGCACCGCAACACGCCTGCTGGCCTACTGCGTGCTGCCGAACCATTGGCATTTGCTGGTCTGGCCTACGGCCGACGGCGAACTGTCGCGGTTCGTCGGCTGGCTCACGCTGACGCACACGCAGCGTTGGCACGCGCATCGGCATTCGACCGGTTCTGGGCACGTGTATCAAGGGCGGTTCAAGTCGTTTCCCGTGCAGGAAGACGAGCATTTTTATGCGGTCGCCCGCTATGGGCGAATTCAAAGGGGTCAGGACTCATTGATTCCACTCGCGGCCGTTAGTAGACTGGCGGACATGCCTCGCCCGTGACGATCGACTCGGGCATCACTGTCACGGATGCCGACAACCAGACGCTCCCGTCCGCGACCGTCACGAT